>JBAWDI010001036.1:0-3637 GCA_049590695.1 Bryobacteraceae bacterium | reverse complement strand
TCGATGGTGTGCAGCGTGAAGACGTGGGACTGCTCGGCGCCCGCGATGCCGGCGGTATCGCAGCGCGCGCCGGCCGCAAATATGAGGTGGTCGTAATGCACGCGGGTGCCGGATTGGAGCTCCACCTCGCGGCGCGGGTGAGCGATGGAGACCACTCGCGTACCCGTGCGCACCTCGATATTACGCTCCTTGCGGAAATATTCGGGTGTGTGGACAATCAACTGGCGGGCCTCGCGGACGCGTCCTTCGACGAAATACGGCAGCCCACAGGCCCCATAGGAAATGACGGGGCCTTTCTCCAGGACCACGATGTCGAGACGCGGATCGATGCGCCGCGCGCGCGCCGCCGCGCTCAGGCCCGCCGCCACTCCTCCGATGACCACCAGTGCCATCGGCCGCTATTCCTCTTTCATCTTCTGCACAAAATCCAGGATATCGAAGGTCTTGAGCTTGCGGTCCGGGTAATAGCTGTTGACGGCATCCTGCTCGTCGGCAAAAATCTCGAAGATGGTGGCCAGCTTGGTCATGACCAGCAGTTCGATATGGCGGCGGTTGAGATTGAGCAGTTTCATATTGCCGCCGTTCTTGCGCAGAGTGGTGGCGCACATCACCAGCGCGCCCAGGCCGGTGCTGTCGATGTAATCCGTGCCGGCCAGGTTGAATACCAGGTTGCGCGTGCCGGCGGCGTTGAGCGCGGCCACCTTCTCGCGCAGCATGGTGGCTTCCGGACCCACGGTGATACGCCCTTTCAAGTCCAGGATAAGAATGCCTTCGCGTTCTCGTTGATCGATGTCCAAAGCCATAGATACATAGTAGCGCTGGCGGCGGATACCGCCGGCGGGTTGCCAACCCGCCGCAGGATGGAATCCTGCCCCACAAGGGCGGTGCTACGCCCGGGTGTCGATGGAGCCGACCCGCCGCGCCTCACACGCTGCGATCTGGGCCTCGTGCTGGAGAATGTAGCCGAGTTCGTCCACGCCTTCCAGCAGGCAGTGCTTGGAAAAGCCGTCGATGGGGAATTCCACTTGCCGGCCGTCGGGCGTGGTGAGCGTCTGGCTGGCAAGGTCGATCTTCACCACCGCATCCGGATTTTCCGCAGCGGCCGCGAACAACTCGGCCTGCGCGTCCGGCGGCGCCACAATGGGCAGCAGCGAATTCTCCAACGAGTTCTGTTTGAAGATGCCGGCGAAAGACGTGCTCACCACGGCGCGAAAACCGGACTGCGTCAGCGCCCACGGCGCGTGCTCGCGCGAGCTGCCACACCCGAAATTGTCGCCCGCCAGCAGCACCTGCGCGCCCCGTGCCCGCGGCTGGTTCAGAATGAAATCCGGTTTGGGATTGCCCTCGGCATCGTAGCGCCAGTCGCAGAATAGCTGCTGGTCGAGACCCTGTTTGGTGGTGGTTTTCAGAAAGCGCGCGGGCATCCATGGTCACGCTGTTATCGTAGGCCGCGCCTTCGTCGGTGGGAAGCTGCTTCCAGCGCGCCACGGCCGCCGCCCACTCCGCTCCCTTAGGCGCGTGCGGGCGCCCGTCGAGGTACTGAAACGTGGTGTCGTCGGGCGCCACCAGCCCCGCGCGGGTGCCCGCCTCTATGGACATGTTGCACACCGTCATGCGCTCTTCCCTGTCTAGAGCGCGGATGGCGCTGCCGGTATACTCGATCACGCTGCCCGTGCCGCCGCCCACGCCAATCCTCGAGATCAGCGCAAGGATGATGTCCTTGGCCGAAACGCCGGGCTTCAGCCGGCCATCCACGCATACTTGAAAAGTCTTCGACTCCGGTGTCCAGCGGCTTGCATCATGAATACCGCCTGGAGAAGGAGACGGCGTAGCCAGGCAGAAGATTATTGCGGAGCGCCGCTGATCGAGTTCGTGATTCACGTTTCCGAGATGATGGAGGGGCATCGAGGGATCAACGAAAGATCAACGGACTGGATTTAAACCCGGCAATCCTGTATCCTAAGGGTTTTGCGCTAGTGGACGCTCGCACGATCCTTGCGGATCCCGCCATTCGCCCGCGGGCTGTGGATATCCAGCGGGACCGGCTGATGAGCCGGCAAGCGATCTTCGACGCCCAGATCGACTGCGGAAACTGGTGATCAGAGCGCAGGTAGCGCAAACATGCGAACTCTGATCACTGCGGCATAGCAGCAGATGTTTGGTGTTATTGTTATTGATTACTTGCTTCGTTAACCGTTCAACATTGTGACGTCTATTTATGGAGGTTTGGAAGATGCATAAGATTGCGGTAATTCCCGGAGACGGGACTGGGCCAGAGGTGACTGCCGAAGCAGTCAAGGTTCTCAAGGCGGCGGCTGCGAAGTTCGACTTCAAAGTTGAACTGACTGAGTTTGACTTCGGGGGCGAGCGATACAAGCGAACCGGGGAGTTGTTGCCGGATAGCGCTGTCGAGGAATTGCGCAAGTTCGATGCGATCCTTCTTGGAGCCATCGGACATCCCGACGTGGCGCCTGGGATCCTGGAAAAAGGGATCCTGCTCAAGGCCCGTTTTGCCCTGGATCAGTACATCAACCTCAGACCAGTGAAATTGTTCCCTGGCGTCGAGACGCCCATAAAGGGCAAAGGGCCGAACGACATCGATTTTTTCGTTGTCCGGGAGAACACAGGGGACGCGTACACGGGAATCGGCGGCGTCAGCATGAAGGGAACTCCGCATGAAGTTGCTGTACAAACAGCGGTGTACAGCCGCTTTCAGGTTGATCGCTGCCTCCGCTACGCCTTCAACTATGCGCGGAAGCACGGCAAGAAAGCGCGGGGCAAGTCAGACCATAATACCTTGGCGCTCTGCGGCAAGACGAACGTCCTGACGTATCTTTACGACCTCTGGGAAAGAGCCTTTCACGAGATGGGGCAGAAGGAGTTTCCGGAAATCGTCCGCGAGTACTACCACGTCGATGCGACGTGCATGTGGTTTGTCAAGAACCCGGAGTGGTTTGACGTGATCGTCACGGGAAACATGTTCGGCGACATCATCACGGATCTGGGTGCGATGATCCAGGGCGGAATGGGTATCGCCGCGGGCGGCAATCTCAACCCCGAAGGGGTGAGCATGTTTGAACCCATCGGCGGGAGCGCACCCAAGTACACCGGCCAGGGTGTCATCAATCCGCTGGCTGCTATCTGCGCGATGCAGATGATGCTGGCAACACTCGGCGAAGACAAGGCTGCGGCCGCGGTCGAGGAATCGGTCATGTTCATTACGGCGAACAAGCTGAAATCGCTTGCAGCCGGCCGCATGGGCTATTCGACCTCCGAGGTTGGCGACCTGGTGGCGGCAGGAATCGCGTGACGCTTTGGGAATGACCATCACGGAGAAGATCCTGGCTGCTCACTCGGGTAAGAGCAGCGTCGCGCCGGGAGAACTCATCAACGTCAAAGTCGACGTGGTCTTGGGAAATGATGTCACGGGCCGGACGCCGCAAGGGAATTCGCCAAAATAGGCATCGACAAGGTATTAGGTTCGGGGCTTCCCGACATGTAGCGCGCGAGCGCCAACGAACCTGGGGGATCTTAGGCGGACCCCAAAGTCCACAGATGGGTAGACTCGGGTAAGGATGGGTAATCCGCGGTTCCGGCCGAGCCCGAATTGCGAGGTTTGGCTCCCCAAGAGCTACAC
>JBAWDI010001035.1:0-3807 GCA_049590695.1 Bryobacteraceae bacterium | reverse complement strand
GGGTAAGGGGTACGTGCTGTTCGTGGTGTAGCTCCAGGAGATGGAATTGGGGTTGGCGGTCAAGTTCCCGGTTCCCACACCCGAGCCCACCACCAACGTGACGTAAATCGGCGTCGAAGCCGCCCCGTTGGTGGGCGTGACTGTAACGGTGCCATAGTAGCTGTAGCCGTTCGTCAACCCGTACGCATTCGCCGTGATCGTCAGGCTCGACGGGGTGGAGAGCCCGAAGCCGGCTGTCAAGGTTGCCCCCAGCCAACTGCCGTTCGGGGGCGACGAGACAAGCGACAAGACGCTAAAAACAATCCCATTGTTGCCGCCTAAGGCGACGGTGACCGGGGTGGCAGTTCCGCCCGCCGCCGCGTATAGAGTGACGCTACTCGGAGTCGCGGTAACCGGGCCGCCGCCGCCCGAGCCGTTGGTTGGGTAGGTAACCGTGATCGTGGCGTTGGCGGAGGCCCCCGCCGAGTGCAGCGTGATCACGGCGGGGTGCAGGACCGTCCCCAAGCTGGAGCAAGCCTGGAGGTACAGCGTCGCCTGCGAGGTCCCCGTGGTCGCCGACGACGGGAGGGCACACAGCCAAGACGGGTCGTTGGTACCATAGGTCACCGTCACCGTGAACGAGATCTCAGTGGTCCCCGCCAGGGAGCTGGTGACGGTGACTGGTGAGCTCTGGTTCGCGTACAACTGAACCGGGAGATTGGCCACACCGTTGCCGTTCAGAACGAACGACGGCGTCTGCGCGAGTGCGGGCGCCACCATGAGCAGCGCGGTCGCGAGAAACAGAATGGTTTTTTTGAAATACGTGTAAACGGCGTCCATGATTTTTTCCTCAACCAGATTGATGATACACCATCATCAGTCCGAATAACAGACTTTAACTCTCTGTTTATATTGGGATACGGACGCGGCTCCCCTCTATCATACCTCTATTTCAAGATGCGGAAAAGATTACTATAGTCGTCTGTCCACAATCGCACAGTTTTCTTGGATTCGATGGCCGTCGAATTCGTCAGCTCCTCGCCGTGGAAACCGCTGGCCGGGGAGGTGACGAGCACCCAGGTGGCGCCGAAAACATCCTGCGTATCGTCGTCTTCGGTGTCCACCACGCGCGCCAGTTTCCCGGTCGCGCGGGTCTCCCCGGCGAGCACCGGCTCCAAATCCAGATAGCGGTTGGAAATATGCACCGCCAGCACGCCATCGGGCCGCAAGTGCCGGAAATACAACAACATGGCCTGGAGCGTCAGCAGGTGCACGGGGATCGAGTCGCTGGAGAACGCGTCCACCACCAGCACATCGAAATTCTCGGGGGACTCGCGCTCCAGCGAGAGCCGCGCATCGCCCATGGCTACATCCACTTTGGCCTTCGAGTCGCCCAGGAAAGTGAATTCGGTGTGCGCCAGCCGCAGCACCAGCGGGTTGATCTCGTAGAAGCGGTAATAATCTCCCAGCCGCCCGTAGGCCGCCAGGGTCCCCGTGCCCAGCCCGATCACGCCCACCCGGATGGCCCCCGCCTTCTCTTTTTCGCGGATGGCCAGCCCCACCCCGGTGTCCGGGCCGTAGTACGTGGTTGGCTGGTCGCGGCGCGCCGGATTCAGAAACTGTTCGCCGTGGTTGATGGTGCCGTTGGTCAGGGTCCGGGTGGCATCCAGTTGGGTGGCCGGGCCGCTATCGCGCACTCTCAGCGCGCCATAGAAATTGCGGACCATCTCGCGCGACGCGCGCACCGAATCGCGGATCTGGAGCCCCACGAATACCGCCAGCGCCACCGTCAGCACCGCCGCCACAATAGGCGCCGGCTGCCGCCAGCGCTGAAACCATTTCAGCTCCGCGTCCTGCCGCAGCACCCACAGCACCAGCACCGCGCAGGCCACCAGGCCCAGCGGCATCTCGTAGATGGCGTCGAACAGGTGCGGCGCCAACAGGCCCACCACGACTCCGCCCAGCGCGCCGCCCGCCGCAATCATCACGTAGAAGTGCGTCAGGTAGCGCGGATCGGGCTTCAGCCGCGCCAGCTCGCCGTGGCACACCATGCAGCAGGTAAACAGGCCCATCGCAAACAGCGGCACCATCACTCGGATGGGAACGCTGCCGGTGGAATCCACGCTCAGCGCGTAGGCCATGGACCCCAGCGCCACCGCCAGAAGCTGCAGATAGGGAGTGCGCCGGTACCAGCCGCTGCCTTCAAAGCACAGGATGAATGTCAGCAGGTAGATGCTCAGCGGCAGCACCCACAGGAACGGAATGGCCGCCACGTTCTGCGAAAGATGATTGGTGATGGCCAGCAGCAGCAACGAAGCCACCGCCGGCAGCAACAGCCAGATCAAATACAATTTCGCCGATGGCTTTTCGACGCCTTCCGGTTTCACCACGGCCTCCGCCGCGGCCGCATTCCCCGACCGCCAGGCCGTCAGGCCGCACAACACCACAAACACGCCATACGCCGCCGACCACATCCAGGCCTGCTGGTGCGAGGTAAACACCGGTTCGAAGAGAAAAGGGTAGCTGAGCAGCGCGAACATGGAGCCGGCATTCGAGAGCGCGTACAAGCGGTACGGCAAGGCGCCCCGGAACCGCCGGGCGTACCACGCCTGTAACAGCGGCCCGGTGGTGGACAGCAGGAAGTACGGCAGGCCCACCGTCACCGCCAGCAATCCCAGAATCCGCAGCGTGGGCTCATCCCCGTTCAATGGTTTCCAGGAAGCGTTGGGGTAGATGGGCAGCGCCAGCGCGCTCGCCAGCAGCAGGCCCGCGTGAACCAGCATTTGCGTTCGCGGCTTGAGGTAGCGCACCAGCGCATGCGCATAGAGGTACCCGAGCAGCAAGGCCATCTGAAAAAACAGCATGCATACGGTCCACACGGCAGCCGAGCCGCCGAACCACGGCAAAATGATCTTGGCGATGATCGGCTGAACCTGAAACAACAGGAAGGCGCTCACCACGATCGTCAGTGCGTAGAGAATCATGTTTCAATCCACGGCTCGAAACGCCATTTTCGTAATCCCCTATTTGAACACGGATGGGGCACCTCACGGATACAGCCCGGGAAGTTCGACCGCATCGGCCACCCGTCCGGCCCCCAGCATGTTGGCCGCGAGCCGCATGTTCACGTGGCGGGCGGTGTGGATGACGAGATAATTTTGTGAGAATCGCCCGCCTCGCCCCACTATGTTCCTGACAACGATATGCGCGGTGTAGTGTTTCTTGCGGTTTGCGGGTTGGCTTTCGCCCAGCTCCCGGACCCTGCCTACGAGCCTCTCACCCGCGCGTACGAGGCGCTGCGCGCGCGCGATTACGACACCGCGATTGCAGGTTTTCTCAAGGGAATCGAAGCCGCCCCGCGCCGCGCCTCCATCCACAAAGACCTGGCCTACACCTATTTGAAGATCGGCGAGAACGAGCTGGCCCGCGACCAGTTCGCCGAAGCCATGGAGATGGACCCTAACGATACCCAGGTGGCCATGGAGTATGCCTTTCTGTGCTACGAAACCAAGCAGCAGCAGCAGGCGCGGCGCATCTTCGACCGCATCCGCAAGACGGGCGACGCCACCGCCGAGCAGGCCTTCCACAATATCGACGCGCCGCTGGCCGCGGGCATCGAGCGCTGGAAGAAAGCCATCGAAATGGGCGCCGATAACTTCAGCGCGCATTTCGAACTGGCCACTCTGGCCGAACAGCGCGACGAGCTGGCCCTGGCCGCCGAGCAATACGAAAAGGCCTGGCGCCTGCTGCCCGACCGGCGTTCCGTGCTGGTCGACCTGGGCCGCGTGTGGAAGGCGCTCGGCCGCACCGACGACGCCACGGCCGCGT
>JBAWDI010001034.1:0-2466 GCA_049590695.1 Bryobacteraceae bacterium | reverse complement strand
GGCTCGGATTCGCAGCGGCCCTTCGCCATCGTGATCGTAGGCGGCCTGATGGCGGCGCTGATCCTGGGCATCTTCCTGCTGCCGACGCTGTACGTGTGGGTAGCCGGGGAGCGCGACGTGCTGCCGGAGGCGGAGGTGAAGGCGGAGGAAGAATAGGGGGGAGCGCGAATCCAAGCTGCAATCGCGCGGCTAATCTTTTGATTGGACGCCACGATCGGAGAAAAGAGCGACAATCGAGGTTCTCCAAGAGCCATGCTGCCTTTAGAACGGTTGTGGCAGAGTCAAAACCGAACGCCGGTCCTGGCGATTAGCGGCATCATCATTCTGGTGATCGCCGTAGTGGACTGGTGGACAAAGCCTTACGTGTCGCTGGGCTTTCTCTACCTGTTTCCCATCATGTTTGCGGCGGCGTTCCTGCCCCGGTGGTTCGTGGCATTGCTCGGCGTAGTCTGCGCGGTGCTCGCCGAGTTGTTTAGTTCGCTGGATCCGTCATTCGTTCGTCTGACCTTCGAGACTCTGGCGCTGGCCGGATGCGGATTATTCGTCGGAGAATTGGTCCGGAACCGGCGCCTGAGCCTGGAATCCCAGGCCAGGCTGAGGGCCTTGGTGGAGACAAGTCCAGCGGCAATTGTGACTGTCGATGAGCGCGGTTTCATCGAACTGGCCAATCGCGCGGCTGTCGAGCTGATGGTTCCGCGAGGAGGAAGTTTAATCGGCGATCCGATCGCGGCATTCCTGCCGGAACTGCACCATGCGCTCCGTTGGGAAGAAGCGCCGCAGTTCCGGGCGTCGATGCAGTGCCAGGGTCACCGGGGCAATGGTGAAACCTTCACCGCCGACGTTTGGTTCTCCACATACAAGGAGGGGCCGGCCCCCAAGGTGGCGGCAATCATTGCGGACGTCGGCGAAGAGGAGGCGATGGGCGCGCCAGGGACCGTGGAACATCGGGAACAAGCCGCATTGAACAGTAGAGAGACGGAGGTCATGCGGTTGCTGGTGCAGGGTTTAGCCAACAAGGAAATCGCGGGCCGCATGGAGATCTCGGAAAGCGCTGTCAAGAACACGATTCAGCAACTGTTTGCGAAAGCCGGTGTGCGAACTCGCAGCCAGCTTGTCCGGGTCGCGCTCGAACAGTACCGGAATATTCTATGAATCATGCTGCGCACGACCAATCAAAGGATTAGCCGTTCGTCTGACGGTGTTGAGAGTCTGCCGGTGAACGCCGGTTGTGGGACGTGGGACGAAGAAGCGAGCGTTCGCAACCAATCGAAAGATTGGGCAGACTGTACATCCGGGTCCTTTCACCCGGGCCGCGGATATACTATGCTGGTTTTAGAGGATCTATGATCGAAGACTTGCTCCAACCCAGGCACTTACTGGTTATTCTGGCAATTGCACTCCTTATGTTCGGCCCGAAGAAGCTTCCTGAGCTTGGAAAGGGATTGGCCCAGGGAATTCGGGGGTTCAAAGATGCCCTCAAGCCCGACCCGCCCGACTCCGCTTAGGGCCGTGCAATTACAGAACCAGCCGCTAGGTTTGGCGAAGCGTTGAATGATGCCCCATGACGGTGGAGCGCGGCTTGGCATTTGAAGGAGCCACGAGGGTTGTCGAACCTCGGGTCCGCCTCATCCACGCTTTGGCCGTCCCCAACGAGCCTTCGAGCGCCGCCCGGACGAGCCTGCTCCGTGTTCGCACGCCAGTTCGGTAGAACAACTGCTGCACCGACGTCTTGACGGAGCCTTCGGAAAGGCCAAGGTTTTCCCCGATCTTTTTGTTTGTAAGTCCTGCGAGAATGCCCAAGAGCACCTTTTGCTCCCGATCCGTCAGCGGGTTCGCCGATCCCCGGTCACCCAGTCCCGGGAATCGCCCAACCGACTGATCGGCCAGAAGCCGGATAGTGCTCTGATCGAGCCAGACCGCGCCATTCGCGACAAGCGTGATGGCCTGACGAAGGCGATCGGGAGGCTCGGATTTCAGGAAAACACCCGCCGCGCCGAGCTTTATGGCGATCGCCGAGCTCCTCGCGTCAGCTACACCGGCGACGGCTAAGAAACGGCCCTGGTAACCATTCCGGCGGGCTGCCGGCATGAACCCGTCTCCGTCCTCGGTGGCGCGATCGAAATCCAAAAGAACGACATCCACGGGTGAAGCGCTCAGGATTTCGAGCGCCTCGGCGGAGTTGCCGCACTCCCCCACCACCTCAAAGCCGAGCTCCGACGCCAAGAGGCGGCCCAGGCCCGCCCGGAACAGAGCTTGGTCGTGCAGTAAGACCAGTCGAATTCGGCTTTCGTGTGTTGGTTCGTTCACGAACTCTCCTCGCGTTGAATTGAGCTTATGGCGAATCGGCGGTTCGGCGCGTGTCAAGCACTTTGAGACACCCGGCATAAGGATTTACTGACTTCCTTCCTCTGTCTTTGGGCCGGGTGGCACCGGCCTATTGATCCAAACCTCCGATGGTAATTGTAG
>JBAWDI010001033.1:0-4949 GCA_049590695.1 Bryobacteraceae bacterium | reverse complement strand
GGACGAACAGATCGTGGAATGTGGCGATGGCGCGCCGGATGGGGATTCGCGGCAGGCGCTGATTCAGGCCGTGGAAGAGATCGGCGGCACGCGGACCGAACGGCTCGGCGAGCAGGCGCCGCCGGGCATTGGCCGGGAGCGGAGTGGCCCGGGAGCGCCAGTAGCGGTGCGGCCGGTAGCAGAAATCGAAGCGCGCTTCCGGATGGGAAGTAGCGAGGCCGCGAAGCATCTCGTGCGAATAAAGGCCGACGCCGGAGAGGTCGCCTCCCACGCTATAGGTGGCATCCAAGGCAATTCTGGGCGATTCGCCCAAGAAATCGGACATAGATCTTTGGTTTCCGCTGGCAGTTCGGCCACGCCGCTACAGTCCGTATTCTTTCACTTTTCGGTACAGAGTGGTACGGCCGATGCGGAGGAGGCGGGCGGCCTTGCCGCGCTCTCCGTTGGTGGCGGCCAGCGCGCCGGCGATCGCCTGCTTTTCGCTCTCGGGGATGGAAATGACGGGCGATTTGGGAGCCATGGCGAAATCGGGCATCCCCGCCTCGCCATCCGGGTCGGCTACAGCGCCGGACAGGCTCCGCAACCCGCCGGACGCGCGCTGGTATTGCAGGGCGGAGGGCAGGTCGGCCATTTGCCACGCGCCTTCGGAGTGCAGGGCGGCCATGCGGTCCAGGCAGTGCTGCAACTCGCGGACGTTGCCGGGCCAATCGTAGGCCAGGAGCGTCGCCAGAAGCTCTTCGCCAAAACGAAACGCGGGCAGGCCCGAGGCATGCCCCCGGTCGAGGAAGTGATCGATGAGCAGCGGGATATCCTGCTTGTGTTCGCGCAGGGGAGGCAGGTGAACCACCACCACGTTGAGGCGATAGAAAAGATCCTGGCGAAAGCGGCCGGCGGCGACCTCCGCCCGAAGGTCGCGATGGGTGGCGGCCACGATGCGGAGATCGACCTTGCGCCAGCGCAAAGCGCCGACGGCGCGGAACTCGCCTTCCTGGATGAGGCGGAGCAGCTTGACCTGCATTTCGAGCGGGAGATCGCCGATTTCGTCGAAGAAGGCGGTGCCGCCGTCGGCCAGCTCGACGAGTCCCTTCTTGTTCTCGACGGCGCCGCTGAAAGCGCCCTTGACGTGGCCGAACAACTCGCTTTCCATGAGCGTGCCCACCAGCGAGCCGCAGTCGATGGGGACGAACTCACCGCGCGGGTTGGCGTTGTGTACGGCCCGCGCCACCACCTCTTTGCCCGTGCCGCTCTCGCCCAGCAGGAGCACCGAGAGCCGGTTGCGCGAAACCTTCGTAATAAGCCGCCGGAGGGCGCCGATCTGCGGCGACTGGCCCACCAGATCGTGAGCGCAGCCCGTCGCGAGCCGATTCATGGGACACCTCGACTACATAGAATCAACTCGTACAACGAAGGCGGCGAACTTCTCACCTAATTCTCCACGAATCCGTTGAGCCAGGCCGTTGGCGCCCTCCTCGGTAGCCTCCGAGCCGGCCACCACCCGCCACAAATCGGGGCTATCCGCGCGCTGGACCAGGCGCGCCGAGCCGTAGCGGGACTCCATTTCGGCGCGCAGGCGCTCGGCGTTGGCGCGATCGCGGAACGCGCCCACCTGCACCGCGAAGACGGCGGGCGAGACGTATTCGGGGGTGCGAATCACCTCCAGGCGAACGCGTGCGATGCCCGGACCGATCATGTCGATGGCGCGCGCGGCAGCGTGCGAGAGATCGATGATGCGGCCCTCGACGAAGGGGCCGCGGTCGGTGATGCGCACTTCCACAGTCTTGCTATTGTCGAGGTTGACCACCCGGAGCCAGGTGTCGAAGGGGAGAGTGCGGTGGGCGGCGGTCAACTTCTCCATGTCGTAGATCTCGCCATTGGCGGCACGCCGACCGTGGTAGGGGTGACCGTACCAACTGGCCATACCGGTCTCGGTTTGGCCCGCTTGGGGCACGGCCGATGGCGCCGGCGGTGGTGGCGTCGGCCGGGCGTGCTTCTTGTGCGCGCAGCCGGCCAGCAGGATGGCCACCAGTGTGATCGCAAACGAAAATCGTAGGTACATGTTTACCGGGGACTTAAGTCATCTTATCGTAAAGGAGGCGGGTTCAGCCGCCGATAGAGCAAGTATGCAGGAACGGCGCACGGAAGTTCGCATGTTATGCGCAGACATGGTGGAGGTCTGCTGGAGGGATCAGGCGGGCAGGACGCGGAAGGCCACCGGCCTTCTGGAGGATATTTCGGCGTGCGGCGCCTGCCTGCAAATGGAAACGGCCGTGCCGCTGGAGGCGGAGGTCCATTGGGAATGTCCCCAGCAGGCATTTACCGGGCGCGTGCGGTATTGCGCGTACCGGGAGATCGGATACTTTGTCGGCGTGGAATTCGAACCGGAATCGAGATGGTCGAAGGAGACGTATCAGCCGCAACACCTGCTGGATTTGCGGCGGCTGATGGGGCACGGAAAGAAATAGGGCGCTCACGGCCAGAACTTGAGGTAGGGCTTGTTCTCGATTACGCGCAGGAGGTATAGGCCCACCTCGCGGGCATGATAATCGCCCCACATGGAGGACTCCGCGGCGGGTACGCGTGCTCCGTCGGGAACCGCGTCCCACCCGTTCGGCCGGTGATAGACCGAGTGCAGAATGAGGCCCTGGTGCTGGCCGCCGGTGCTCAGATACGGCTCGTCGAAAAGCGTGTCGCAAACCGCCAGGCCGGCCTGCCAGTAGCGGTCGTCGTGAAGTCGGTGGCCTAACCGCAGCAGCCCCTGTGCGGCAATCGCGGCCGCTGAGCTGTCGACCGGCTCGTAGGCATTGAACGGGTCCGCCGGTTTCGCGCGCCAGTCGCCCAACTGTGCCAGGCCGGGCGCGCCCGTGTCCCAATAAGGAATGCCATCGGGCGGGGTATTCTCAATGTAAAAATCGCAGGTGGCGCGGGCAGCCTTTTCGAATATTTCCAGAACCGCATGTCGATCGGGCAGCGTGTCCAGAAACTCGAGTTGCTCGGCGAAACCGCACATGGCCCACGCCAGGCCGCGCGTCCAGGTGCTGAAGGGCGAGTAACCCTGCTGCGAATTGGGACAGCGGTAATGGCCATCGTTGGTGTTGAAGATGCTCTCGTGCGCCACCCTGCCGCGGAGGTCGTAGGCGTCGCGGCCCTCGCCGTAGTAGACGGCGTACTTCGCGGTGGCGCGAGCGTGATCGATGAGCCGGTCGAGCAGCGAGATTTTGCGATCGCCCTCGCCCATCAGCACGTGGCCCAACAGGTGAGCGACCGCCAGCGCGCGCAGCGTGCGGATGGTATCGACGAACAGCGAGTGCGGCCCGTTGAAGGAATAGATGTAGCCGCCACCATCGGCGGTCGGCGACCAGCGGGCGGCCTGCACGGCGCCGGAGCATTTCAACGCCAGCTCGTAGTAACGGCGTTCCCAGGCATTCTCGGGGATGCGCCCTTCGGCCATCAGGCGGAGCAGGTTTCCGTAGGTGCTGACATTATTGAAGCCGTGGTCGTGAACGCCGGTGTGAGTGAGGTGCGGCGCCATCAGCGCGACGGTTCGGTCGCGGCCGATTTCGAGGAACTCGCGCTCGCCGGTGGCGTCGAACTGGAGAATGGCCGCGCCGAACTGAAAGCCCTGGGTCCACTCGGTCCAGCCGCGGCTGGTGTACTGCCCGCGCACGGTAAAGACCGGCGCGCCCCGGGCTGGTTCCCAGGACTTCTCGAGGGAGCGGATCTTCGCGGCGGAGAGTTCGAACAACCGGTGCAACTTGGGCTCGAGAGCGGCCGGCGTGAGATCGGATTGCAGTTGGAGCATTCCTATTCAGCCCTCCGCGGACCCGATCAGGAGATCGAGGCCGGCAACGCCGGCGAACGCCCGGAAATCCCGGTCTCGCGTAAGGAGAGGAATTCCCCGATCGATACAGCTCTGGGCGATCAGGGCGTCGCCGAGACGCGCCCGGCGGCGCTTTGCCAACACCTTCGCTCGCAACTCGCCTGCCCGTTGCCAATAGCCAGGCTCGACCTCGATGAGCGGCAGTTCCGAGAGGGTCTCTGAAACCTCCGAAGAGAGCTTCGGGGCGCTCAAGACCTCGGTGAGCACGGCGGGCACCATCAGCACTTGCCGGTCCTGGAGCGCCCGGTCGAGCAGTTCCGCGTCCTCGCCGCCATCTCCTTGGAAGAAGGCGATCCAGGTGCTAGTGTCGACCGCCATCATCGGTCGGCCTTCAGCTCGGCGAAAGTGCGCGTGAAACGAACCTTGCCCCGGAGCTGGCGCAGCCGCGCGTAGGCATGCGACGCCGCAACCAACTGCAGGCCGGTACGAACGGTCTGGGTGATGCCGCTGCCGCTGGCTCGTTGCGCCTTTTCGAGAAGCTCCGGCGGCACCTCGACGGTGATTTTGCGGGCCGTCTCCATGACGCCTCAGTGTACCATACTCGATACCAGCATCGGATATGGCCTTGCCGCTCACTCCCGCAGCCCGAACACAAACATTCCGTGCCCGGCTGCCACCGCCACGTACTGCTTGCCGTCCACCGAGTAGGTCACCGGACCGGCCGCGATGTAGCCTCCCAGCGAAGCCTTCCATAGCAGCTTCCCATCGCGCGCGTCGAAGGCGAGGAAGTACCCTTCCCGGTTGCCCGTGAACACCACGTCCCCCGCCGTCGTGAGCACGCCGCCCTCGGTGAGGTCGGCGAACTTCACCTGCCACACCGTCTCTCCGGTCTTCGGGTTGAGCGCCTTCAGCGCCCCGTAGCCCTGTTCCTCGTTGGGAAGCAGCGTCGTGTTCCGGCCGTACGCCAGCGGCTGGCGTATGTTACCTCCGTTGAATCGCCGCCCGGGGACGTACTCCGCCTCGCCCTCCTGGTAGACCGAGTAGTAGTCGGCCCACACCGAAAGGTAGAACAGGCCCGTCCGCGGGCTATAGGAAGGCGCATACCAGTTGGTGGCGCCCTGCACGCCGGGGT
>JBAWDI010001032.1:0-2228 GCA_049590695.1 Bryobacteraceae bacterium | reverse complement strand
ATCAGGAACGACATCAAGGACGACGTTGACCAGTTCATCAACGCCTACCTGTCCGTGAACCCGAAGAAGTGAGGGGATGATTGCAGCAGGGCATTTGAGACCGCGCCGCCATCCCTTGTTTGGGAGGCGCGCCTGTCTGGAACCGCCCGGCGTTCTTGGTAGCAACCGTGACAGCAACCGGGCTAGGTTTTCCACCGCTTCGCTAGACCCAGTGGACCTCAGGTGTTGCTAAACTATTGATAAATAGGCACGGTGGACGTAGTGGACAGCAATCTTCGTAATCTGAAATAAGAGGCATCTCGTGGCGCCATTCAGACCGCAGGGGATAACTTCCGAACGCTCGGCAGGGCGGTCGCGCGCTTCGGGCGTAGCAGCCCCGGCAAGCGAACGCAGTCAAAAGTCGGAATCGACTGGCAAGCACTTGCGCAGCGTGCTTCCTTTATTGAAGGAGCTGGTGCGCCCGCGCCGCGGGAAGCTCGCGTTGGGCTTCCTGCTGATGCTGATCAACCGGCCCGCCGGTTTGGTTTTGCCGGGTTCCACCAAGTTCCTGGTGGATAACGTCGTCATGAAGCACCAGACCCGCATGTTGCAGCCGCTGGTCCTGGTGGTGCTCGCGGCCACCATCGTTCAAGGCGTCACCTCCTTCATCCTCACGCAGTTGATTTCGAAGGAGGGGCAACGCCTGATCGCGGAATTGCGGCGCAAGGTTCAGGAACACGTGGGCCGCCTGCCGGTGGCGTACTACGACTCCAACAAGACCGGGGTGCTGGTTTCCCGCATCATGACCGACGTGGAGGGCGTCCGCAATCTCATCGGCACCGGCTTGATCGAGTTCGTAGGCGGAATTCTGACCGCCTTGATTGCACTGGTCCTGCTGCTGCGCATCAGCCCTCTGCTCACGGGGTTGGCCCTGCTGTTTATCGCGGCGTTCGCGCTCGGGCTGCGCCAGGCGTTCGGGCGCATCCGGCCGATCTTCCGCGAGCGCGGCAAGATCAACGCCGAGGTCACCGGCCGGCTCACCGAGTCGCTGG
Organism: Bryobacteraceae bacterium; assembly: GCA_049590695.1. Taxonomy (GTDB): domain Bacteria; phylum Acidobacteriota; class Terriglobia; order Bryobacterales; family Bryobacteraceae; genus Fen-178. Next base: position 1,197 of record JBAWDI010001032.1, on the reverse strand, counting down.
CCGGCGTGCGCGTGGTGAAGGGATATCACGCCGAGGCCCAGGAGGCGGGCGTCTTCGCGGGCGGCGTCAAGCGCCTGCTCGACAATGTGCTGCGCAGCCTGACCGCCATCTCGCTGATGAGCCTTTCCGCCACCGTGCTGATGGGGTTGGTGGGCGCCACCGTGATGTACCTGGGCGCGCGCCAGATGCTCGCCGGAACGCTGACCCTGGGCGGATTCATGGCCTTCACCGCGTACCTGGCGTTCCTGGTGGCGCCCATGTTCCAGGTGGTGGGGATCGGCACGCAGATCACCGAGGCGCTGGCGGGCCTGGACCGCACGCAGGAAGTGCTGCATGAAAAGCCCGAGGACGAGGACGCGCGCCGCACCCAGGCCATCGGCGCGATTGAGGGCTACGTATCCTTCGAGCACGTGACGTTCGAGTACGACCCCGCCAAGCTGGTGTTGCACGACGTGAGCTTCGACTCGCCGCCCGGAACGGTGACCGCTCTGGTGGGGCCGTCGGGATCGGGGAAATCGACCATCATCAGCCTGATCGCGGCGTTTCACGAACCGGTCCAGGGCGTGGTTCGCGTGGATGGAACGGACCTGTCCACGGTCCGGCTGGACGCCTACCGCACGCAGCTTGGCGTGGTGCTCCAGGACACGTTTCTGTTCGACGGAAGCATTCGCGAGAACGTGGCGTTCGCGCGGCCGGGCGCAAGCGAAGAGCAGGTGCTGGCGGCCTGCCGCATCGCGCGCGTGGACGAGTTCGCCGAGAGGCTCGAGAAAAAGTACGACACCATCGTCGGCGAGCGCGGCGTGAAGCTCTCCGGCGGCCAGCGGCAGCGCGTCTCCATTGCGCGCGCGATCCTGGCGGACCCGCGCATCCTGATTCTGGACGAGGCCACATCGAGCCTGGACTCGGAATCGGAGTCGGCGATTCAAGAGGGCCTGGCGTACTTGATGAAGGGACGGACGACGTTTGTGATTGCGCACCGTCTCTCGACGATTCGCCGCGCGGACCAGATCCTGGTGGTGGAAGACGGCAGGATTGTGGAGCGCGGGACGCACGAGTCGCTCTACGCCGCGCGGGGCCGTTACTACGATCTGTACACCCGCCAGCACGGCATCGACGCTAACCTGTTCCTGGCGCCCGGCGAGGGCGGCAAGGAACCGGAGCCGGAGGAGCAGCCGCGCATGCCGGCCGGCGCGGGCG
>JBAWDI010001031.1:0-6724 GCA_049590695.1 Bryobacteraceae bacterium | reverse complement strand
TGGCGGCGGGCGTGCCCTCTTTGGCTTTGGCCAGCCGCGCCAGCGTCAGCAGATACCGGTAATCGTCCAGTCCGGCCGAGATGCGCATGAACTCCACCGAAGGCACAAGCTGGCGGTCGGGAGTGGCATTGGCCCATGCGTAGTCGTCTTCGCGGCAATCCAGGGCATAGTAGGGATCGCCGGCCACCAAATTCCAGTGCCAGGCCAGCCGGAACTTGAGCCCGAACTCCTGGACGGCTTTATAAAGGTAGATGCCAAAGCTCCAGCGGCTGCCGCCGTTGTAATATGCCCAGGCGCCTTGGGCGGAAGCCAGCCGCTTCAGGCTGGTCTCGTCGTGCCCGTTCAGCGTGGCCACGTTCAGCGTTCTGGCCAGCTCGAAATGCGGATCGTTGGCATCCTGCGTGGAGAGACTCGTGGCGGCGGTGAAGAATGGCGGCCCTTTCGGGAAGGCCTCCCGGTAAGCTTTGGCGTTTTCGATGGACGCTTGGAGATCGTCGCCGGCCGGCTCGTCGCCCAGGTTCCAGTAAACCGGCAACCACTCCTTCTCCTGTGCGTGCCGGTCGATGGCCGAGTAGATGGCTTTGACGAAGGCGCTGTAGTCGGTGAAACCGGCTTCTTTCATCTTCCCGAGGTCCCGGTGGTACGCATCGATGCCCATCACGCCGGCGCCATAGGAATCCACGGCACGGAATCCGTAGCTTCTGGCATCCGCCATCTGGCGGTCGGCGGCGCTGAAGTCCAGCACCGGCTTCCCATCCTTGAATCCCTGGTAGGTCACGTAGGGAACCCCGGTGAACATCGTGAATCCATGCGCGCGCAACATGAGCAGGCTCTTTTCGGTCATCTCCGCGCCAAAACTCGTGGTTGCCGGGTCGTCCTGGAACCACGGCGTGCCAATGCGCCCGCCCCACGGCCCCACGGGGATATCCACCGCATCGAGAATGCCCTTGCGGACTGTGAAACGCAGCGGAACCGAGAGGGCAGCGCCCTGTTGCGGCGTGAAACTTACCTGCCCCGTGTAGACACCCGGCGCGGCCTCCGCGGGAACATGCACCGTCAGCCAAAACCGCCGCGCCACGCCTTTCGGCAGCGCCACGGTATTCTTCGGAACGATGAGCCGGGGGGTGATGGTGTACACGGCGCCGTCCATCGTCACCCGGGTCAGCCGATAGGAAACGTAGCCCACGTCTATGGCGCTGGCCGGTATGGAGCCCTGCGGCCCCGCCAGCGCGCTCACGCTCAGGGTTCCCTGGCCCAGGTCTTTCAGAGGGAGAACCGACATCGTCGCCGGAACCGTCTGGCCAGCGAATCCACCGGCCGCAAGCGGCTGCCCGGTTTCCCCGCGATACGGCGTATCGTTATAGTAGACGTCCTTCATGAAATCGCGTTGGAAAACCATGTAGCCGCGCCCGGTGTCCGCCGCCGCAAGCTGAGGCGGGCCGCCTGCCGGGCTGTGCAGCACGCGCTTGAAGGCATTATCGAAGTAGAAGCGCCGCTTCTGTTTCACATACTCCAGAAAGCGCGCTCCCTCCGCCGCCCTCTCCACCGGGAACACGATTACCGCCGATACGCTGCACGCAAAATTCTCTCCTTGGAACTCAACATAGAGCTGTCCGTTCTTTACGTCTGCATCGAAGACCTTCTCCGAAAAATAAGCGCGCTGGTATTTGTCGAAAGTGTTGTCGGACGGCAAATCTTCCGTGTCCCAAAATCGGAAGTATTTCTTCTGGAAGGCTTTGAAATCCATCCGCTCCGAAAACACGGTTTTGCCCTGCGCCAGGATGGAGCGCTCGCGGTAAACCTGGTAGTCGCCCCAGTAGGTGGACGGGCTGTCCATGTTCACAAACACCCGGTACTTCCCGTTGGGCACGTCCACCGCCAGCCCGCCGGATTCGATGCAGATGAAATCCTGGTAGAGCGGGTCCGGTTGCAGCGCGTCGAACGCCCGCCAGACCTTGGCGTTCTTCAGGCCATAGCCGCGCCCAGGGGAGTAGAGCGTGGCCGGCGCAATGGGCGTGAAGCCGTCCATCAGCGGGCTGGCGCCGGTGCCGAAATCGAAGGCGTACAGCCCATCGAAGAACGCGCCTTGCGCCGCCGTATCGCGCTCCAGGCGAAGATTGTCGAGAAACAGCGGTCCCGCATCCCCCACCCCAAAAACCAGCCGCGTGATGCCGCTCAGGTTCAGATACCGGCCCGGACGCCCTTTCTCCCCGACATACAACTGCCGCAATGGCAGAATCAGCGTGCTCGCGCCGGGCGGCGCCACCGTGTTGTAATTGACGCGCGTCCAGTAGTCTTCGGTCCCCGTATCGTGGATTTCCACCGTGACCGGAAGCGGGCGCGTCCCCTCCACGTAGGTATCCGCTTTCAGGTAGTCGTAGCCCGCCCAGTTCTGCGGGGCAAGCATCGCGCCGTAACCCCTGTCGATGCGCAGCGCCTTGGCGCCATCGGTGGCATGCGCCGCCACTACTACTCCCCCCTCGAACGGATTGTCCCGCTCGAAGGAAGTAATGAGCTTGACCGCCGGCCCGGAAGGTCTCTCCGCCCTCTCCGTCAGAGGGCTGCCGCAGGCATAGCACTTCTTCCACTCCGGCATGTTGCGGTAGCGGCAGCGCGGGCAATGCACCGCGCCGGCCCCGAGCGGGCCCGGCGGGGCGATCGGCGCTTCCTCGCCACCCAGCACCGGAACGCCGGTGAGCTTGACTTCGCCGCCCACGCGTTCCATCGACACGTCGTCGATCCACAGATAGCCCGGCGCCCACAAACCGAAAGAAGGCCCGGTCTTCCGCCGCGCGGTGAGGTCGGCCACGTAAGTCAGGCGGGTCCAGCCGAAGACGCCGTTCTTCTTCAGCGGGAAGTACTTGTCGTCGAACATGAACTCGGTGTCCAGGTTATATGCGCCCGTGCCGATGTCCAACCCGCGAATGTAGGCCGTAATCCGGTAGCGGCCCGGTTCCAGGTCCTGCGTCTGCGCGATCCGAATCTTGCCGGCCGAAGGGCAGACCAGCAGCGCCGAGGTTTTGCCGGTGTGCGGCACCTCGCCCACCTCGAACGAGCAATCGCCCTCGAATTTCCATCCCTCCCACCTGGCAAACACCCGTCCGAACTGGTCGCGATTCTTGACCATCTCGAATGAGGGGTCGGCCACCAGGTTATCGGCCCGCACCCTCTCGATCGGCCCGAAAATCGTCCAAAGAACAACCAGAAAGACCAACAGGAAGCCGATCGAAATCGCGGTTCGCATCTCAGTCACAAGTTTATCGCACGAGTCCGCCGATTTCTGACGGGCTTCGCGACTATCGGCACCACCGCACTCCCGGCGACTGGTGATGGCGGCGTGGTCGGGAACGTCGCATAATAGGATCGATGAGCGACCACCTAGTAATGGAACGGCTGGCACGCGGCCGGGCGCCGGGACGTGAGTTCGACATCGAATTCTGGCAGGCACTCGGTCCCAGCCGCATTCTGGAAGCCGCGTGGGATCTTGCGATCACAGCCGCTTCAAGAGAAGGCATTCATGAAGATCAGCTCCGACTACAAAGATCTGTTGAGAAACTTGAACGCGGCCGGCGTGCGGTACCTCATCGTCGGAGGCTACGCCGTGATGATTTACACGGAACCGAGCTTCACGAAGGATCTCGACCTCTGGGTTGACCCATCGGAGCGCAATGCGCTGGCGCTGTTCCAGGCGCTGGCTCAGTTCGGCGCTCCCCTCCAAGGTATCCAGCCGGCGGATTTCACCGAGCCTGAGGTGTTTTACCAGGTGGGCGTGGACCCGGTACGCGTCGATATCCTGACATCCCTCCCCGGCCTTGATTTCGTGTCGGCCTGGGAACGCAGGTTCGTCGTTGATTTCGATGGCGAACCTGCCGCGGTCATATCCCGTGAGGATCTCATCGAGTCGAAAAAGGTAACCGGCCGACCGCGCGACCGAAAGCACGCCCGCAGTCTGCGAAAACCTCGGAAGGCCAAATAGCCTTCCCCTTACGCCTGTGCCAGCGCCAGCAGCGGGAAGTAGTCGCGGTACATGCCGTAGGTGAGGTAGAAGACATTGGGGAATCCGGTGCCGGTGGTGGCTTGCTCGGGCCATGTGCCGTCGGGCCGCTGGCGATCGAGCAGGAACTGGATGCCGCAGCGGACGGCGGCGCCCTCGCGGTCGCCGGCGGCTAGCAGCCCGAGAACGGCCCAGGCGGTCTGCGAGGGGCAGCTCGGCGCGGGAACGAAGCCCTCGCGGTCGTAACTAGCGCAGGATTCGCCCCAGCCGCCATCGGGGTTCTGGATGGTGCGCAACCACTGTGCGGCTTTGGCGATGGCGTCTTTGGCTTCCGGCGCGCCGCTGGCCGCCAGGCCGCGCATGGCCAGGAACGATCCGTAAATATAGTTCACGCCCCAGCGGCCGTACCAGCTTCCATCTTTTTCCTGCGCCCCGAGCAGGTAAGCCACGCCGCGGCGCACGGCCTCGTGGCCCGCCATGCCGCGGCGGCAGAGCGATTCCAGCACGCGCCCGGTGATGTCCGGGCAGGTGGGGTCGAGCATGGCGTTGTGGTCCGCAAAAGGCACCTCGTTGAGCAGCGCCCAATCGTTATCGACGTCGAATGCCGCCCAGCCGCCATCGCCCGATTGCATGGCGAGCAGCCAGTTGATGGCGCGGCGCTCGGCGGCGGCCTGCGCCGCGGCGTTCGTAGCCTTGGCGTGGACGAGCGCCAGCAGCACCATGGCGGTGTCGTCGATATCGGGGTAGAACTCGTTGGCGAATTCGAAGGCCCAGCCGGAGGGTTCGGTGTCCGGCCGCTTGACGGACCAGTCGCCCTTGCGGCGCACCTCCTTGCTGATCAGCCAGTCGGCGGCGCGCGTCATGCGGGCCTCGTCGGCGGCGCCGGCTTCGCCCAGCGCGAAGGCGCAGATGGCGGTATCCCAGATCGGTGAGACGCACGGCTGGAAAATAAACCGGTCCTCTGTGTCGATGAGCAGCGATTCGAAATGGCGAATGGCTTCGACCAGGTCGGGGTGGTCCTTGGGATAGCCCAGCGCGTCGAGCGCCATGATGAAGTACATCATGGCGGGGTAGATGGCGCCCAGGCCTTCGGTGTGGCGCGTGCGGTCGAGAATCCAGTGCTCGGCCTCGCGGATGGCGAAGTTGCGGATGCGCTCGGGACCGCGCTTTTCCCAGAGCTTGAAGACGCGGTCAAGGTGGCGAAACAGCACCGAAAGGCCCTTCCCCTTGGGAATCGCGAGGCTGGCGCCGGGGAGCAGGAGTTCGTCGAGGGTGAACCCCGCGGGCGCCCGGCGGTTCGAGCCGCGAGCCTGCACAATGGAGAGCGGCACCAGGATGGAGCGCGTCCACGAGGACATTTCGTAGAGCACGTCGCCAGGCAGCATCACGATTTCCGGCGGGATGGAGGGCACGTGCTCGCGGGGATAGAGGCCGAACAGGCTGAGGTTGATCTTCACGTAGCTGTTGGCGGCTTGCAGGCCGCCCAGGGTCAGGATGCGCGCGCGCGCCCAGCGCAGGGGATCGCTCTCCGCGCCAATGCCGGCCAGTTTGAGAGCGCAGTAGGCCTTCACCGTGGCGCTGACATCGGCGGGCCCTCCGGTGTAGATATTAAAGCCGCCATCGGGCAACTGCCGCTCGAGGATGGAGCGGGCGGCCTTCTCAATGCGCACCGAGGTGGGCGGATTCCACGCGTGGTCTTCCGGCTGGTGCAGGAAAAGTTGCAGCAGGATGTAGTCGGATTCGAGGGTGGAGTCGGCGGTCAGCTCGCCGCACCAGAATCCCTCGGGTGCCTGCTCGGAAAACAGGGCTTTGGAAGAGCGCTGAAGCGCGGCGGCAATCTGGTGCGCGGAGAACGGCATGGCCGATTCTCCATGGTAACAACGTACACTGAAAATATGGATTGGCAACTGGATGCCGCCGCGGCGCGCGTGCTCGGCGCACTACTGGAAAAAGAGATCGCCACGCCGGATTACTATCCGCTTTCCTTGAACGCGCTGGTGAACGCCTGCAACCAGAAATCCAACCGCGAGCCGGTGGTTTCCTATGACCAGGCGACGGTGGAAACCGCGCTCGAGAGGTTGCGCGCGAAGGGCCTGGCGGTGCGGATGATAGGCGGAGACAGCCGCGTACCGAAACACGGCCAGCGTTTCACCGAGAAGTTCAACCTGGGAAGGCGCGAGGCGGCGCTGCTGTGCGTGTTGATGCTGCGCGGTCCGCAAACCGTGGGGGACTTGCGCGGCCGCAGCGAGCGGCTCTACCAGTTCGAGGATCTGGAGGGGGTAGAAAGCACTCTGAACCGGCTGGCGGAGATGGGTTACGTGAAGAAACTGCCGCGGCAGACGGGCTACAAGGAACAGCGCTGGGCGCAGCTTCTGGCCGGGGATGTGGAGGTGGCCGAGGAGGCGCCGCCCACCGCCGAGCGGGGCCCATCGGATCGCGAGCGCATCGCCGGGTTGGAGCGCGATCTGGCCGACTTGAAGCGCGCGTTCGAAGAGTTCAGAAGAAGCTTCGAGTAATAAAAAGGGGACAGACGCATTATTAAAATGCGTCTGTCCCCTTTTTCAGCGCCGCCAGCGCCGTCCTGGCGCCTAGTAGGTCGGGGCTGGTCTCGACGGCCTGCGCCAACTCCGCCTTCGCCTTGGCTGCGTCACCCAGGCCCAGGTAGCCGAGGCCCATCTCGTAATGCGCGTTGGCCGAACGGAGGCGCGCCGACTGCGGCTGCCCTCTGCC
>JBAWDI010001030.1:0-4777 GCA_049590695.1 Bryobacteraceae bacterium | reverse complement strand
GTTACCAACCCGCCGCAGATTGCCAATCTGCCCCACAATCGCCTATACGCCTAGCCTCGCCCTTCTCGCCAGCTCCCCCAGCGTCTGGTTAGTCTGCGGCTGATAGCCCTTCAATGGGAGTATCCGCTCGTGAATCGCGTCCAGCAGCCAGCCCGGCTGCGGGAAGAACAGGGTCTCCAGTTCCGCCGCGGGCGTGATCCAATTCCGCGAGCCTAGGACCACCGGCGGGCCGTCCAAGTCGTCGAAGCAGAGCTGCGTCAGGGTCGCGGCTACGGTTTGCATTACGCAGCCGCGCTCTACGGCGTCGCACAAGAGCAGCACCTTGCCGGTCTTGCGGACGGATGCCACCAGCGGCTCGTAGTTCAAGGGGTTGGCGGAACGAAGATCGATCAGCTCGGCTGAAATGCCAAATCGCTTTTCCAGATCGTCGGCGGTGGTCACGGCAGTGTAGAGGGCCGGGCCGAAGGTCATAATTGTCAGATCTTTGCCCTTGCGCTTGATGGAGGGCTCGCCCAGATCGATTTCGTAGTATCCCTCCGGAACGCCTTCCTCGACGAACATTTCGCCGTAGTCGTAGACCTTCTGGCTTTCGAAGAAGACTACCGGATCGGTGCCGGCCAAGGCGGCGTTCATCATGCCCTTGGCGTCGTAGGGTGTCACCGGATAGACCACTTTCAAGCCCGGGATGTGATGCGCCAGCGCGGTCCAATCCTGAGAGTGCTGCGCGCCGTACTTGGCGCCCACCGAGATGCGCAGCACTACCGCCATGTTCAGTTGTCCGGCCGACATGGCCTGCCATTTCGAGAGCTGGTTGAAGATCTCATCGCCCGCGCGGCCCATGAAGTCGGCATACATCAGCTCCGCCACTACGCGGCCGCCCTCGAGCGCGTATCCTACGGCCGCGCCCACAATCGCCGCTTCGGAAATCGGCGAGTTGAACAACCGATGGTAGGGCAACGCTTCGGTCAGACCGCGATAGACGGCGAAGGCGCCGCCCCAGTCGCGATTCTCCTCTCCGAAGGCCGCCATGGTGGGGTCGATCGCGAAGCGGTACAGCATGGCCTCGAAGATGCCGTCGCGAATGTTGTACACCTTCATCTTAGGCACGGGTTTCCCATTCTGGGTGGCCGTGCGCACTTTCCCTTTGATCTGCAGCACCCTCGGGTTTTGCGAGAGGTCTTGCAAGAATTCGGGCTGCCGCGTATCGAACTTCTCGGCTTTGCGGTTGGAGAACATGACCGAGCCGACCAACTCGGAGCCAGGGCCCACGCGCGGGCTGGCCTCCAGATCCGTAGCCAGACGGAACATGTCGAAAACCGCCGCGTCGATGGACTCCTTGACGCGGTCCAGCACATCCCCAGGGACCGCCCCGATATCCACCATCTTCTTCCGGAAAGCGTGGATCGAATCGGCGTGCTGCCAAAGCTCGACCTCTTCCTTGGAGCGGTAGCTCGAAGCGTCGGAAGGCGAGTGGCCGCTGATGCGGTACGTGATGGTATCCAGCAGGACCGGGCCGCGGCCCTCTTCGAGTATCCGCCGCTTGCGCCGGAAGGCGTCGATCACCGGCAAGGGATCGTAGCCGTTGACGCGCTCGGCGTGCATCTGCTCGGGGTTGACGCCGGCGCCGATGCGCGCGATGAACTGCACTCCCATCGTCTCGCCGAAGGGCTGGCCGCCCATCCCATAGAAGTTGTTCATGCAATTGAAAATGATGGGGAGGCCGCCGCCGAGGGCTTTATCCCACAGCGTGCGGTACTGATCCATGGCGGAAAACGTGATGCCTTCCCACACCGGACCGCAGCCAAACGAGGCGTCGCCGATGTTGCACACCACCATGCCCGGTTTCCGGTTGACACGCTTGAAGAGCGCCGCGCCCGGAGCGATGGAGCCCGAGCCCCCCACGATGGCGTTGTTGGGGTAAATTCCAAAGGGGGTGAAGAAGGCGTGCATGGAGCCGCCCAAGCCGCGGTTGAAACCGGTCTCTCGCGCAAAGATCTCGCTGTACGCCCCATAGATGAAGAAGCGCAAGGCCAGATCCTTCACCGTTCCCTGGTATCCTTTCTCGACCGGGCCCAGCAGCGCGCCGTCGCGGTAAGTCTTCATGAGCTCCAGCAGTCGCGCATCGCCCCATCGCCGCATGGCCGAGAAGCCCTTGGCGAGGATCTCCCCGTGGCTGCGGTGCGACCCGTAGATATGGTCGTCGGAAGTCAGTGAGAACGCCATGCCGACGGCCGCGGCCTCCTGCCCGATGGAAAGGTGGGCCGGGCCGGCGTGATTATAAGCCAGACCTTGAAACGCGCCCTTGGTCTTGATCTCGTTGAGAATGGTCTCGAACTGCCGGATGGCGCACATATCCTGCCAGATGGCCAGGAACTCCTCGGGAGAATAAGTAGCGCGCTCTTCGTCGCCCGTCCGCTGATAGGCGTTCACTTCTATGTCGGATAAATGGATGGTGCTTCTGGCAAATACTTTGTCCGGTTCGATAACGATCGATTTTGGCATTCCGCCTGACTCCTAATGAATTCCTAAAATTGCTTCCCGCAACGCTTCTGAGACCGTGGGGTGCGGGAACACGATCTCGCTGACATCCGATACGCACATCTCGGTTTCCACCATGATGGCGGCCGCGATGATGAACTCGCTGGAGGCGTCGCCGATGGCATGAACTCCCAAAATCTCGCCAAACCGCGCGCCGGCCAGGACCTTTACCATTCCGGTTCCGCCTTCGTGCTCCACCAGGAACCTGCCCGCAACGGCCATTGGGACGACAGACTTCTTGTACTCAATGCCCATGGTTTTGAGCTCTTCTTCGGTGCGGCCCACCGAGGCGATTTCGGGATGGGTGTAGACTACCGCGGGAATGGCCAGGTAGCGGATGCGGTCCTTCTTCCCGAACATGTTGTTCACGGCGGCGATGCCTTCGCGCGTGGCGGCGTGGGCCAACATGCGGCGTCCGGTGACGTCTCCGCAGGCCCAAACGCCCGCCACATTGGTCTTGCCGAAGTCGGAAGTCTTCACGCCCTTGGGAGTGAAATCGACGCCCAATTCTTCGAGGCCCAGGCCGTCCACCACCGGCGCGCGCCCAGTCGAGTTCAGGATGCAATCGGCCACGGCGCTCGATTGCGCACCGTCGGCGGCCTGGTAACGAATGGTGTGGCCTTCGATTCCCAGCACCTTCGCGGAGAGGTTGAACTCGATCCCCGTCCGCTTCATGATTTGCAGCATGCGGGTGGAAATTTCGAGATCGCATCCGGCGGCGATCTGGGGCAGCATTTCATACACACTGACCTTGGCACCCACCTCGTTGAAGAAGCAGGCGAACTCCAGGCCGATATAGCCGCCGCCGATGATGGCAACTTTTTCCGGGACATGCGTGAGAGCAAAAACCGTGTCGGAATCGAGCACGCCTTCCGAGCGCATTCCGGGAATCGGCGGCGCGGCGGGCCTCGAACCGGTGGCCAGCAGGATGTTGGCGGCTTCGTAGCGCGCCGCGCCCACTTCCACCACGCCGCGCGAAACGAGCCGCGCCTGGCCGGCAATCACTTCCACGCCGGCGAGTTTCAGCATGCCCTCGACGCCCTTGGTGAGCGTGCCCACCACGCGGTTCTTGCGCTCTACCACCGCCGGCATGTCGAACTCGACGGAGCCGAGGCGCACACCGTACTTGGCGGCCTCTTTACATTCATGGAAGAGCTTGGAGGAGCGCAGAAACGTCTTCGCCGGAATGCACCCCACGTTCAGGCAGGTGCCTCCCATCGAGCCTCTCTCGATGAGCGCCACCTTCTTGCCCATTCTGCCGGCGTGACCGGCGGCTTCATATCCTCCCGGACCTGCCCCGATCACGATCAAATCGTACATATCGACTCCACGTTCTCGATTTTCTCCTTGACCACTTTTAGAAATCTCGCGCCCGGCGCGCCATCGATCACCTGGTGGTCGAAGGTGATGGAGAGTCCGATGGCATCGATGAATTCGATTCTGCCCTCGCGGCGGACGGGCTTCAGTTGGATGGAATCCACGCCCAGAATCGCCACTTGCGGCGGGTTGAGCACGGGCGTAAACGACTCGATTCCCAAGCCGCCGAGATTGCTGACGGTGAAGGTGCCGCCGGATAAGTCATCCGGGGAAACCGTCCCTTTCACCGCTTGCGCGGTCAGTTCTTTCATCCTGACGGAAAGCTGGCCGGCGGTGAGCGCGTGCGCATCGCGGACCACGGGGACCATCAATCCGCGCGGCGTGTCGCAGGCAAACCCGATATGAACCTCGCGGTGCTTGTGAACTTTGCCGTCGATGAACTCGACGTTCACGTCGGGGACAGCGAGCAGCGCCTGGATGGCGCAGAACGTCACCAGGTCGTTGATATTGATATCGGGCATGCCGGTGGAGGCCTTGATCTTGGCGCGCAGCAGGAGCAGGCCGCCGGCGTTGGCGGAAGTATGGAGCGTATACTGCGCGGTGGTAGCCAACGACTCGCGCATGCGGCGGCCGATGGTTGTGCGGATGCCGGACATGCGGGTCGCGGCCGGACCCGGCGGAACCAGGTCGCTCGAGAGCACCATGCCTCCCGTGCCCGAACCCTCGCCGCCAATCTCCATGCCCTCCGCGATGCGCTTGTTGGCCAGGGAGGAGACGCGGGGCGATTCGTAGAACTGCTGGCGGAGGTCGTCTTCGAGAACCCGGCCGGCGGGGCCGGAACCGGTGACGGCGCCGGGATGGAAGTCGTGCTCCGCGGCAAAGCGCCTGGCGCGGGGGCTGAAAGATCCGGAAGGCGCGGGCG
>JBAWDI010001029.1:0-4928 GCA_049590695.1 Bryobacteraceae bacterium | reverse complement strand
ATGGCGGAATGCGGAGTTTCCAAAGACCCACAGTATCGGGCGACTGCTCGACCTCGTCTCTGGTGTCGCTCCGGACCTGGCCACCGCGCTTGCCGACGCGATTTCTTTGACGCCCTTCGGAGTGGAGATCCGCTATCCCGGCGATTTTCCGGAGTTGCTGCCGGGAGAGGAATGGACGGTATTCAACTTGGCGAAACGGACACGCGAGGCCATCCTCGCACAACTCGACCAGTACCTGTCGGGAGGTTAGTCTGCGGCAGGACCAGCCTGCGGAGCTGGTCCGAGCGCCAGGCTTGAGTCGGTCGTCCCCGGTCTCCGCCCGCGCCTCGCGGGAGCCAAATACAAGTCCTTAGGGGCGCTCGGCCACAGCGAGGAACCCGCCGCAGCGACCCGTCTGCTGAGTACCACCTCAACCAACAACCCGGGGGCCAACGAACGTATATAGCAGACCCGGAGTTTCTTCTTCGCCGAATCGGAAAGCGGTGGGCATCTCCTGTACCGACGCGCAACACTATCTCAACTCTCCTACTGCTTGCCCACCATGGCCGCGAAGCGCTTCGTCATCTCCTCGAGCGAAACGTCTTCAATATGGGTCCCGATCCCCCAATAGTTGCCGCACGGATCTATGACGCCCCCGGTGCGGTCCCCATAGAACTGGTCCTTCGGTTCCCCCACCGAGGTCCCGCCCGCCTGGATCGCGCGCTGGTAAACGGCATCCACATCCTCCACGTACAGGTACAGCGAACAGGGCTTCGCCTTTCCCTCGCCCATCGGTGTGCCCATCATTAGGATCGAGTCGCCGATCTTCACTTCGGCGTGCATGACCCCACCGTCCGGACGCGTCAGGCGAAATGTCTCCTGGGCGCCAAAAGCCTGTTTCAAGAACTCGATCAGCTTCGGTATTCCCTCGACCACCAGGTAAGGCGTGACGGTGTGAGAGCCGTCGGGGATGGGTTGCACACTACGTTTCGTTGCTCCGGTCATGGGTTCCTCTCCTTATCGATCCATAAGATCAAATCCGTGGCCGAATCGCAAGTGGATGGCGACAGGTGTCCCGGGGCCATTCGCGATCGAGGGCTCGTTTCCGATCAGCGAGCCCGAGCGGCATGAACTCGCGGTCCACAAGGCACTCGCGGACGCTCGCGTTGAGTCGCAGGAGCGAATCCAAGAGAGACTGTCAGCAGTCCACCGTGGACGTGCCGGCGGACACGCCGGAAATGCCGGGGACCCCCGCGCGTTTCGCGCGCTGAACGAAGGCTTTGTCGAAAGAGACAAACCGGGCGCCGGGCGGTCTGCTACTCAAGTGCATCGCATCGGCGAGTTCCATGCCGCCCTCCGTGAGCGCCAGCGCGGCAACCAGCGACGATTCATCCTCCGCGTGCACGTTGTTGAGACCGAGCAACTTCGTGAACGCGCCCCGAATCGCACTCTCCTCAAATCCGTACAGGCTCCGGAGCACCCAGCCCGTTTCGAGGAATACCGTTTTTGCGATCCAGATTGGCTCGGCCGCAAACAGGGCGCGCGCGGCGGCCGCCTGCTTGGGCTCGTCGCCGGTCAGCAGCCGGACTAACACGTTAGTATCGACCGCGAGCATGGCGCCGCATCACTTCCCGGCCAATGGTATCGCGCATCCGCTCGGGCGCTCCCGATTTGCGCCTGGACCGCAGACAACCGGCCACCTCTTCGAGATCGGTACCGGGGAAACGGGCAGCGGGACGGAGCACGATTCCGTCGCCGGTTTCTTCGACTGTGAATTCGGTGCCCGGCCCCCAATCCCGGGAATCGCGTATGCCCTTAGGCAGGATGATTTGGCCCTTGGTCGAAAGCCGCGTGGTATCCATCGGTAAGACTCCAGTAAGATTATGGCACATCCCCGCCTGCGACGGTTGGCGCCTACCCGCTACCCAGCGACCCTGGCAGCGCGGGTTGGCAGAGCGCGCCAGCCACCACAGCGAGCCGTTGAAGCATCGCCGCGTCGATGGGGACTTTCAGGACTTCGGCGATCACCTGCGTCCAGCCGTGGAGGAAATACAGCCAGCCGTCCTCGACGCGCACTTGCCGCGTCTCGCGCTGCGCCAGGGCCTGGTGCAGAAACCGGAGTTCGCCTCGATAATTCAGCTCCCAGGCGACGCCGCCGGTTGGAAACAAGCCCCCATCGGTGATGGGCGAGCCGGGCAGATCTTTCCCCATCCCAGTGGCGTTGATCACCACGGAAGCCGGCGGCAACTTGCCCATCAACTCGTCGTTGACCTCCGGGAGAACGTTGCAGTGGTACTCGAATTCGATATCCGTGTCGAGGCCGGCAACCATATTCCGGAGGCAGTCCAGCCGGCCCGCGGAACGGTTCACCACCGTCACGCGCCGCGGCCGGTCGGCGCGGTCCCGCTTCCGGGCGAGATGCAAGGTGATGGCGGTGGTCGAGCCACCCGCCCCGAAGCACAGCACGTGCCCGCCGGTCCTCCCGAAATAATCCTTGCCCAGCAGCGCGTCGAGGCTCAGCCCGGCGGTGACCGGGTCCTTGGCATGGCCGGCCAGCAACGCTCCATTCTTGGATATGCTGGACACCTCGGCGCAGGTGACCGCATAGGGGTCGAGGTAGTCGAACATGTCGCGGGCGGCTTCCAGCAGATTGACCTTGTGCGTGGTCACCAGGGCGCCCAGGGAAAGCGGATCGTATTTGATCTGCGCCACCGCGCGCCGGTAGTTCCGCGGGTCGTCGTGGAGCACGAAATCGACGCCCTCGAGGACCACCTCTTCACGGCCCAGCTCCTTCATCCACAACGGAAAGACCTTCATGATGGACGATTGGGCGGTAGTGACACCGAAAAAGTACATCGTGGGCCTGGTCTTGTTGTCGATGACGCGGTATCCGCCATCCGCGCGCACCACGCGTTTGCGGAAGCCTTGACGCTCGATGGTGCCGTAGTCGTGCCCGGCGTGGGCCGGGTAGGTGAACAACGTCGCCAGGTCCTCCGTATCGCCGGTATTGATGGAACGGTGCGCCCAGCCGGGCGGCACGTACACGGCGCGGCCGGGCAGCAGCTCCTCGGCGGCCGAGCCCCCTTGCACATTCTCCATGAGGAGCACACCGCGCCCCTTGACGCAGTAGTAGGTTTCCGCCGTATCGACGACCGCGTGAAAGTGCCCCTTGGTCATGAAATACTCGCTACCCACACGGCCCGCGTGGACCACGGAGAGCCCCGTCCGCAGCTCGCCCGCGACCTCCGGCCGCGAGATTTCGTAGACCTCATAGATAATCGGGTCGCCGGATTCGAGCAGACGCTGGTAGGCCGCGGAATCCGAATACTGGCCGCGCAGCGACGAGAGGCGCCGCTCGATGTGATAGTCGTAGCGCGTCAGGCGGCACTCTTCCAGCAGGATGTCGAAGGCAAATGGCGATGTCATGTTTATCGCCCTAATCCGAACGGAATCGCGATGGTCATCAGATTGAGGTTCGCGAAATTATGCAGTAGCCCGGACTCGATCAGGATCTTCCGGCTGTCGGGGCTGAAGCTCGGGTGCGGGTGGTCGGGGGCATCCTTATGGCCGGCCGTGAGAAGTGTGATCTCGCCGGTGGGCACATAGATGAGATAGATGTTCCCGGCGAAAGTGTCGCCAACGGCCCACTTGCCATCCGGCGACCCGTTGCAGTGCCAGAAGCCCTGGCCCGACACCAGGCCGTCCCGTCCCCGCACCGTGCCCTTGACATCCACCTGGCCGAGAACCCGAACCTCGTCGGTGCGCACGTTGATCGCCACCAGCCCGGTGGGCTTGGTGCGCAGCCGTAGCTCGTGCGCCATGATCACGAAATAGACGTGATCCTTATCCACCCAAGCCTCGTGAGTCACCCATTCGTCCGGGGTCTCCTTATATAAGGGCCGGTTCCCGGTGCCGTCGCTGCGCGTGATCCACATGCGTTGCGGCGCGTCGCCTCCGGTCTCGTGGCAATACAGGATCTCGCCCGGCACGTAGGGATTCGCCTGGATATGGCCCATTTGAAACGGCACGTCGACGACAGTCGAAACTGCCCCGGTCCGGAGGTCCATCTTGCGGATGCCGCCCCACCCCGGCTGCGCCTTCCCCACGCCGATGTACGCCACTGTCTCGTCGGCGTCGAGCGTGAAGCCTCCCGACTCCCGCAGATCCGCCGGCATGGTTCCGACGGCGCGCTCATAGCTGGCCGGGTCCTTCATCTTGCCGGCCTGGCTGTCGGCGAACAGCGGGTCGAGGTTGAGTTCGATGAGCTGGGCCGGCGCCCCCATGCCGCCGCGGAAGAAATACAGCTTGTTCGACTTGCGGGCCACGTTGAGGCTTCCCGTGTTGGTAGCGCCCTCGGTGAGCTGGATGATGTCGCCGGTAGCCTCACGGACCGCAAACGCCTGCGAACGGCCGCCGGCTGCCCGGTTGGATCGAAAGATGACGTATTGCCCGTCGGAGGTCCATTGCGGATGCGTCTGGTAGATCTTGGCATCGTTGAAGGTGCCGGTGGTCAGCGCTGTGACGGTCACGCCCGTCGTCGCGTCGACGAACGTGCGCATTTCGGGCGGGAAGCGTTTGCCCACATCGGAGGCCAGCGCGGACGAGGCGAACAGTATCGAGGCCGCGACGAAAACGCCGCCGGCGGAGAGGGATTTGGTTGGCATAGGGAATGAGGTCTGCACTCCTTCCCAGAATATCCTGAGTTCACCGCGGCACGGTTGGTAGACTCATGGTGCTTTGAGTTGCGGGGTAACGTTAGCTCTCTGGCGGGCCGGCCATTTTCTTCGAGGGCGAACGGACGTTTCGAGCGAAGCTCCTTTCTTCATCGCGGTGGCTTTCTATCGACGTCATGGTGTTCACATTGAACGGGTGTTACTCAAGCCAATGCTCGCCAGGGTTTGGGCCAGTGCGCGCGTTCCGTTTACATCCAGCGTCCGTGAGGCGTATTC
>JBAWDI010001028.1:0-2934 GCA_049590695.1 Bryobacteraceae bacterium | reverse complement strand
GGCGTTTCGCCTGCCATGCCGGTATTCCTACCGGCATTCCCCGAAGAACGTCGGCACGGACGCCGACGTGGCAACCTAAAAGGTCGCTCCACAGATCGAGCGCGGGCGCATTTCTTGCGTCGCACCATACCAGGCTTATTCAAGTGGCATTGGGCGAAAGCGCCTGCCCCACAAGAAAGCCAAGGTGGGACAGACGGACCGAGAGGATACCCCGTCTGTCAACCCGGTGTTCCCAGCCATTTTTTCACGCTCCCTACCGGTCGCGGCTCTGCAAAGTAGCGTGTGGCAAGCCTACTGCAAATGCACCGGCTGCGTGAAGGCTCCGTTGCCCGCGGAATCCCACGCCGCGAAACGGATCCATTTCTTGCCGGTGGCATCGAACGGCAGGCGGTAGCGATGCGTCCAGAACGGCGCCAGCGCAGTCGCGGAAATGGTTTCGCGGCCGGTGGTTTGGCCGTCGCCCCAGACCAGCTCGACGAATTCGCCGGGCCAGGTCCAGTCCACGTCCACCACGAAGGTGCGCCTGGCGCCGGCGCCCTGGATGGAGTAATCGTGTAACAGAACTTCGCCTGAAGTCACAAAGAAGTTGCCCGCGCGCAGGGCATCCAGCACCGGCATCCAGCCGTCGGAGAACTTGGGAAGCCGGTCGAGCTTGACGTAGTTCACCTCCAGTTGCGGGTAGGTCTCGTCTTCCGGAGATTTGGTGTACGTGTCGCCCTCGGCGATCAGGTACTTGGGGCCGTCCCAATTGTTCATGTCGTCGAGCAGGTCCATGCAGCGCACCTCGCACAGGCGCTTCTGGGATTGATCGACCGGCAGCGACTGGAAGGATGCCCCGGCGAAGCGGTCGCTGAGAAAGTGCGGTTGGTCCTTGACGGCGTCCGGGTAGCCATCCGAGCTCTTGGTGCGGGGGTGGGTCTGCCACATGAGGGCGTGCTCGTCGTTGAGCAAGCGCATCTCGGTTTCGGGGGAGGACGTGTGATAGACCTTCCCGTAGGGCGCGATCTCTTCCATGTAGGGTTGTTGCGGGGGCGGCGCCTGCGTCGAGCCCGGACGGCGGACGGGGGCGTGCGTGTAGTAGACCGGCTTGGGGAAGATGAACATATAGTGGCCGCCCAGAGTGGCGTCGGGCTCTTCGCCGGGAATGATCAGGAAATCCTTATCGGAGAAGCGGGCGGCGCCTTCGAAGTAGACCCGCTGTTCCTCCAGACGGATCTTGCCGGTATCGGTGGGATGAGAATCGGCGTGGAAGTCGCACAGCGCCGCGATATTGATGCCCAGCGCCTTGAAGGTGGGAATCCACGACTGCTCGTAGTCGATGGTGCCGGCGTCGGTCAGCGCCTCATTCATATGGAAGTGGAAGTGGCTGACCATCACCTGGTAGCCGGGCATGGGCTTGTAGACGTCGTCGTGGGTGAAGGCCATCACTGCCTGATTGGTGGCCTGCGCGTTGGCCGAATCCAGGTAAAAGTAGACCGCCATCCGCTGCAGGGTGCCCGGGGGAGCGTTGTAGAGCGCGAAGTTCTCCTCGAATTCGCGCGCCTGGGAGACGCGGCGCTGCCAGACGGCGTCGGAGACACCGTAAGGCTTGAAGGATTCCTCGCGATCGGCCTGGCGCACTCCGGCGGCGAAATTAGTCTCGCTGTCCTTGCGGTAGTAGTTGTACCCGAGGTTGGATTCCACTTCGCGCGAGAAGAAGAACTTGTGGGATGCGGGGAAGACGGCCACCGAGCCGGCGCCGCTTTCGACGATGGCCACGCGGCCGCGCGCCTTCAGCGCCACGGGGTCGGTGTTGACGTGGCCGCCGAACAGGTAATGCTGCCAGCCGCGGGCGACATCGCGCCATACCAGGCGAGTATCGGCGCCAATCGTGAAACCCTTCAGGCCGGCGGCGAACTTGTAGGCCACGGAGGGCGCGTCGGTCTTGGCAATCACCTCCTGGCGAAGCAGGTTGGTGCCGCGGTAAACCGTGTAGCGCAAGCCGCCGGTGAAGATGCCCAGCGTGACGCCCGGGAAGTTGGCTTCCAGGCGGGCGCCATCGGTATCCACCTGGCAGCCGGTGATTTGAAACTGGGCCCAGGCGCGCTGGACCTCTTCGGGTTTGCGCGGCAGATCGATGGCCGCATTGCCACCGGGACGCCCGGGAATATTCAGCGGGGCGTCCCAGAACGCGTACCATTTCTGACGTTCGATGACGTCGGGTGTGAACATGCCCAGGGCGCGCAGTGGAGCTTCCTGCTGGGCGGAGATGCGCCGCCGTCCGGTGGTTACCTGGTATTCGGGAGTGAGGTTGTGTCCCAGTACGGACCACTTGCCGTTCTTCTCCACCGCCAGTTCCCGCACCACGGGCTGGCCGGCGTCGACTCCCAGCGTGGCGCGCAGCGTCTGGCCGCGCTCGCCCTGCCAGGTCAGTTCCAAAGAACCCGAGCGCATTTCGGCTTTCAATCCGTCGAGCGCTTTATAACCTTGAAACTCGCAGTTGAGGGTTTGCGCGCCGGCCAGGGCCGAGAAGAGCAAACCGGAAAACGCGATTCTACACCAGCCCATATGTTGTCACCGCCTTGAGTCTATGGTAGCGCCGGCGCTACTTCACCAGCCGTTGCCATTCTTCCATGCGCTCTCGCAGGGACCGGGCGGTGGGAGCCTGGGGGAGCAATCCGGCGATGACGGCCACGGAATCGGCGCCGGCGCGGAGGACATCGAGGGCATTTTCGAGCGTGATGCCGCCGATGGCAACCAGCGGTTTCCCGACCAGCGCGCGGCAGCGCCGTATCTCTGCCACGCCGGCCACGGGATCCGGATTGCGCTTGGACGTGGTGGGAAACACCGGGCCGAAGGCGGCGTAATCCACCGGCTCGCCGCCGGCGGCCGCGAGTTGATCGGCATTGTGGCTGGAAAAGCCGATCACGGCGCCGGGACCGAGCAGCCGGCGGG
>JBAWDI010001027.1:0-3164 GCA_049590695.1 Bryobacteraceae bacterium | reverse complement strand
GCGATTCCCATCTCCATTCTGGCGATCGGGCTGGCGCGCCTCTATCCGCGGCGATCGACCGTGCTGGAGAACGTGATCATCACCGGCATCGGCGGGGTGGCGGGATCGGTGGTGGCGGGGGCCATCTTCACGCTGCCGGCTCTCTACATACTGAAGCTCGATCCGCACCCCGTGCAAACCATCTTGATCTGCCTGGCGGGCGGGTGTCTGGGCGTGCTGTTCCTGATTCCGCCCCGCCGCTACTTCGTCCGCGACATGCACGGCCTGCGTCCCTACCCCGAGGCCACCGCCATCACGGAGGTTCTGGTCACCGGCGAAAAAGGCGGATCGCAGGCGAAGCTGTTGCTCGAAGCCACGGCCATCGCCGGCGTCTATGACTTCCTGGTGACCACCTTTCACGTTTGGAAGGAGTACCTGGATTTCCTGTTTGTCCCGGCCATGCGCACGCTTTCCGAGCGCGTCAAGGTGGTGTTCAGTTTCGACGCCATCGGTTTCATCCTGGGGCTCGGATACGTCATGGGCTTGCGCAGCTCGCTGATTCTGTGCGCGGGCGGCGTGCTCTCCAACTTCGTGCTGGTGCCGCTGATCTGGATGATCGGCAGCCATATCTCGGGCAGCGCGGTATATCCGGCGCAGATACCCATTGCACAGATGACCGCCACGGAGATTTTCCGGGGGTATGTGCGCTTTGTGGGGGTGGGGGCCATCGCCACCGCGGGGATCTTCGGGATTCTGAAATCCATGCGCATCGTGGCCGGATCGTTTGGCATCGCCCTGCGGGCTTTCCGGCGCGGCGAGACGCAGGGGGAACGGACCGACCGCGACATTTCGGTGATGACGATTCTGCTGGGAGTGATCGCCAGCGCCATCGCCGTGGCGGCCTTTCTCGCCCATCTCTCGGGTTCGCCCGCGGTGATCGCCGCCGGGCTGGCGCTGACGCTGGTCTTCTCCTTCTTCTTCGCATCGGTCGCCGCCAACGCCATCGCCACCACGGCGCGGAATCCGGTGTCGGGCATGACCATGCTGACCATCATCATTGCGTCCGTGGTGCTGCTGCGATTCGGTCTCTCGGGCACCACCGGGATGTTCTTCGTGATGGCGCTGGCGGGCATGGTATGCACGGCTCTTTCGGTTTCCGGGCAAGCCATCACCGATTTCAAGACCGGTTACTGGCTGGGCTCGACGCCGGCCGCGCAGGAGAAAGTGAAGTTCCTGGGCGTCATGGCGGCATCGGTGGCCGTGGGCCTCACCATCGTTCTGCTGGCGCGGGCATTTCAGTTCGGCGAGTCTGCGCCGGGGGATATGCGCGCCGTGCTGCCTTCGCCGCAGGCCTCCATCATGAAGGCGCTGGTGGAGGGTTTCATGAGCCGCCAGCCGGTGGCCTACATTCTGTTCGGAGCGGGCGCGGCGGTGGCCGTCACCATGGAAATGCTGGAAGTGCCGGCGCTCATTTTCGCGCTGGGGATGTATCTGCCCCTGGAACTGAATACGCCCGCGCTGGTGGGCGGCTTCCTGGCGCACTTTCTGGGGAAACGCTCGGAAAAGCTGGGCGGCAGACGGGGGAACACGGTGCGCGAGCGCGGCGTGATCATCGCCTCGGGATTGATGGCGGGCGGCGCGCTGGGTGGCGTGCTGGGCGCCGCGTGCCGGCTCATTCCGGGGTATAACGAAGACTGGATCAAGACGCCGTTCTACGGCCACGAAATGGTCTCGCAGAGTGTCTCGACGGCCCTATTCGTGGGCCTGTGCGTCTATTTCTGGCGGAGGTCGCTCAGCCACAAGGAGGAAGCGGAGTCATGAGCGCGCGTTTTCGGGAACTGGTTGGCAACGCCATTCTGGGCATCGATACGTTGTGGGGAGGCGACGTGATGTGCGCCTCGGGCGTGGGCCGTTTCATCGCCGATTCGTGGTTCTCCGACGAGCCGCTTCCGCCGGCGTACACCGACCCAACCGCGGCGCGGGTTCGCCAATCGGGCGGCGTCTCGGCCAAGTCGCCCGACCGGCAGGCGATCCAAGCCTATCTCGAGCGGGTAGACATCCTCGGCGCCATCCGCGCTTTGAAAACCGAAACGCCGCGTTCCGACTACCTGGCCGGCCTGGCCCTGTGCTTCGAAACCATGTGGGACCTCGCCATGGAGATCCTGGGCGTGGGCGATCGGGTCCCCTACGACCGCTGCGTACAGGCGTCGACCGGCCAGGCGCCGGAACCGTCCGATCCTTCGGCGAATCGGGAACGCGTGGCCGAGTTGCTGGCCCGGGCCGGATACCCTTCGCATGACCGCGAGTCGCTGCTGGCGGCCGTGGATGCGTGGCGAAGAGCGCACCGCGTCCCCATGGCCTCCATCCAGCCGCTGGGCGCCGCAGTCATCGCCTGGTTCGACCAATTGACCGCCAGCAACGTGCTGCCCCACCTGCCGGCGGCGCTGCAATCGGTTCCGCGCGCCAATATCCGGTTCCTTCCCATCGAGGATGCGTGGTTTTCCGGGTCCATGAACTACCTGGGGCGGGCGCGGAAGGCCGATGGCGCGCCGGAGTACGAGGCCACCTATGAGATCAACGCCTCTTTGGAAATCTCCGTCCCCGAGTTCTTGCAGTTGGTCAGCCACGAAGTGGTCCCCGGCCATGTGACCACGTTCGCCTACTTGCAAAACCTGTATGTGCGGGGCGCGGTGGGGTTCGAAGCCTCGGTGCTCACCATGAACACCCGCGCGGCCGCGCTTTTCGAAGGCATCGCCAACAACGCCATCCTGATGGCGCACGGGGTGACCGAAGTCGACGAGTTGCCGGACGCGGACCTGCAAATCGGCGCGTTGCTTCCGCTGCTTCAGGACGACGCCAAGAACCAGGCATCGTATCTCACCTGGAACGACGAGGCGCCGCAAGCCGAAGTGGCGGCGGCGCTCCGCAATGAGTTTCTGGTTTCGCCGGAGCGCGCGGACAAGTTATCGGGCGCGTGGGGACGCCACCCCTTGCTGGGGCGGATGTATCTGCCCGCGTATCGCGCCGGAACCAACAAAGTGGCCGGCCTGCGCCGCCGCTACTCCGCGGGCCAATTGCTTCCCGTTCTGTATGGCGGCTCGGGTCTGGTGGATGTGACTACCATTGAAGGAGTGTTGGCAAGGTAACGCTCCCTGACGGTCGCGGCTCGGAAAGCGGTTCTGAGC
>JBAWDI010001026.1:0-11943 GCA_049590695.1 Bryobacteraceae bacterium | reverse complement strand
CCGCGGCGGTGATCGCCGTTGGCTCCTGGGCGTTCGACGGCGGGCCGCAACGGTCGGCGCCCAACCCCACCGGCGCGATCGGCGTAGGGGACGCCATCCCGGGCCTGAACCTGGTGAACATGGGGGGCTGTCCGCACAACCCCGCCAACACCGCCGCGCTGCTGGTCTATTGGCTGACCTACGGCCGGATGCCCGCGCTGGACGCCCACAAGCGCCCCTTGTTCGCGTACGGGCACATCATCCACGACCAGTGCGAGAGGCGCGCCAATTACGATGCCGGCCGTTTCGTGGAACGCTGGGACGACGATGGCGCGAAGCGCGGGTACTGCCTGTACAAGATGGGATGCAAAGGGCCGCTAGGGACCTTCAACTGTCCGGTGGTCCGGTGGAACGACGGGACGAGCTGGCCCGTCGAATCCGGGCACGGCTGTGCCGCCTGCGCCTCCTACCGCTTCTGGGACACGGCGCTTCCGCTCTATCGGCGCCTGCCGGGGGTTCCAGGTTTCGGCGTGGATGTCACCGCCGGGAAGATCGGCGGCTGGTTGACGGCTGGCGTGGCGGCCGGTTTGGGGTTGCACGGAATCGCCAGTGCGGCGCGCCGGCAGATGCACCCGCGAGGCGAGGCGCCCAGAGGCGGCCCCACCGAGATCGGCCGGGGAGGCGGTCTGGTGGAGCGCGAAGGGCCGCCCGGGAAATCGTGATCGCAGAGGAGACCGGACATGGCGCGCATTGTCGTTGATCCGCTGACGCGAATAGAAGGGCATCTTCGGATGGAGGCCCAGGTGGAGGGTGGCGTGATCTCCGATGCCTGGAGTTCCGGCACCATGTTCCGGGGGCTCGAACTGGTGGTCCGCAACCGCGACCCGCGCGAAGCGTGGTACTGGCTGCAGCGAATCTGTTCCGTGTGCACCATGGTCCATGCGCTGGCCTCCGTGCGGGCGGTGGAGGACGCGCTCGAGATCGAAGTGCCGGATAACGCCCGCTTGGTGCGCAACCTGATCGCCGGCGCGCAACTGGTACAGGATCACGTCGTCCACTTCTATCACCTGCAGGCGCTCGACTGGGTGGATGTCGCCAGCGCCATCAAGGCCGATCCGGCGAAGACGGCGCAAATTGCCGGCTCCTTATCCGACTGGGCCAAATCCGGAGTGGGACATTTCAGGGCCGTTCAGACAACGGTGCGGACTCTGGTGGAGAGCGGCCAATTGAGCCTGTTCACCAACGGCTACTGGGGCCATCCGGCGTACCGTCTGCCGCCCGAGGTGAACCTGCTGGCCGTTTCCCACTACCTCGACGCGCTGGAATTTCAGCGCGACTATATACGCATACACGCGGCGCTGGGCGGCAAGAATCCCCACCCGCAGACGTTCCTGGTGGGCGGGATGTCGACGGCCATGGACCCCGATTCTCCGCAAGCTCCCATCAATCCGGAACGTCTGCAACTGCTGCGCACGCTGATTGATATGGGCCGGCAGTTCGTGCGCCAGGTCTACGTGCCGGATGTGCTCGCCGTCGCCGGTTTCTATCCCGACTGGTTTACGCGCGGCGAGGGCGTGGGCAACTTCATGTCCTACGGGGACTATCCGGACAAGAGCATGCGCGACCCGTCGACGTTCTTCTTCCCCGGCGGCGTGGTTCGAAAACGCGACCTCTCGGCGGCCCAGCCGTTTTCTCCGGAAAAGGTCACCGAGTACGTGGCCCGCTCCTGGTATGCTTACGGAGATAACAAGCCGGCCAAGCATCCGTTCGAAGGCGAGACAAAGCCCACCTATACGGGGCCGGCGCCGCCCTACGACTACCTTCACGTCGACCAGAAGTACTCCTGGCTGAAAGCTCCGCGCTATGAGAACGAGGTGATGGAGCTCGGCCCTCTGGCGCGTTTCCTGGTGGCATACGCGGCCGGCAAACAGCCCGCAAAAGGGCTGGTGGATTCCGTTTTGGCCCAAATCAAGCAGCCTGCGACCGTGCTGTTCTCCACCCTGGGCCGAATTGCCGCACGGGCCTTGGAGGCGCAGCTTATGGCCGACAAGTTGACCGATTGGTGGCAGGAGTTAGAGGACAATCTCGGCCGGCGGGTGCTCGCCATGCACAACGGCGCACGCTGGGATCCGGACTCGTGGCCGCAATCGTGCCGCGGTTTCGGGCAGCACGAAGCGCCGCGCGGCGCATTGGGCCACTGGGTCGAGATCGAGGATGGCGCCATCCGTAATTACCAGGTCATCGCGCCCACCACCTGGAACGGGGGGCCGCGCGATGCCATGGGGCAACGCGGTCCGTACGAGGCCGCGCTGATCAAGCATCCGATTGCGGACCCGGACAAACCGCTCGAGCTGCTTCGCACCATTCACTCTTTCGATCCCTGCCTGGCCTGCGCGGTCCAAGTCGTGGATGCGCGGGGACGCCGATGGCAGCCGGTTGAGGCGACCTAGGAGGCTGCGGTGCCAAAGACCCCTTCGCCCCAATCCGTGCTGGCTCGCCGCCCCGAGACGGAGCTGGTCCGTACGTATGTTTGGGAGCTGCCGGTTCGCATTGCGCACTGGCTGATTTTTTTCGCGATCGCGTCGCTCTCGTTCACCGGCCTGTTCATGCACCGCCCGTTTCTGCTCCCGTCCGGGCAGGCGCCTTTCCTCATGGCCAAGGTGCGCTTTGTTCACGAGCTGTCCGCATTCGTGCTGATGGGGGCATTTGCGTTACGTGTGTACTGGTTTTTCAAGGGCAACTTTTGGGCGAGGTGGTCCGCATACATCCCCATTCGCCGCGGACAATGGCGCGGTATCGGGTCGATGCTCGAGTTCTACTCGTTCCTGCGTTTCGAGCCCGGCCATCGGGTAGGTCATAATCCCCTGGCCGCGCTGACCTACCTCATCGTCTACCTGCTGATGCTGGTCGAGATTCTGACTGGCCTGGCTCTCTACAGCCGGGTGGTGGGCAACCCCGTCCTGACTCAGTTCATTGGCTGGCTGCCGCAACTGATCGACGCCCAGTATCTCCGCGAGATTCATTACTTTCTGATGTTCGTGTTCTTCGCGTTCGTAATCTTCCACGTTTATGCTTCGGTTCTGGTTTCGCTCGAGGAAGAGAACGGATTACTCGACAGCATTTTCTCCGGATGGAAGTTCGTGCCCGCCGGCGAGCTGCGTCATGAAGTGGCGGCGATTCCCGAGGCGCGCAGCTTCGTCAAACGCCACCAGTTGCTGCCACGCGGCACGCCGGATGAGAAACGCTCTGGACGGCCTCCCGCGCCCCGCCCTGGACCGGGCCCGCTGGCGCTCTATCGCAACTGGATCAGCTTTGCCGGAACGGGTATCGCCGCCGTGGGCTTACTCGTTTTTGCCGTATTGACCGCCTATCACACCATTGGGGGCGGCGCGCTGGTTCAGCCCTATGGCGACCTGGTGATCTTCTTTGTCCCGCCGCTATTCGCGATTGCCGGCGTGGCGGTCGTGCTGATCGGCATGTACGTGCAGTGGATCCGGTGGCGAATGCACAAGCCGCTATCCTTCGCGCGCTATCCCCAATGGGACCTCAATGTGGCGAGGGAGAGAAAGGCTCTTCTGGTAGTCGCCATCGGGGCCGCGGTCCTATCCGTTCCGGCCATTTATGGGGGCTACCAGGCCTATCGCTACACCGACGCCGTACCGTTCTGCGGCGCCCTTTGCCATTCCATGACGCCGGAGTATGTCACCTACCAATTGTCGCCGCACGCCCGGGTGGCGTGCGCGCAGTGCCATGTCGAACATGGCGCCGCGGGGTACCTCGAATCGAAGATTCGCGGCGTGGTGGAACTCGACGAAACCATCCAAAAAGACTATCCACGCCCCATTCCGGTTCCCGTGACGGCGCTGCGCCCGATACGCGGCAATTGCGAGCAGTGCCATTGGCCGTCTCACTTCTTCGGAGCCCGCGAGGTGCGCCAGGTGCATTTCCTGTCCGACGAGCACAACACCCGCTGGGAGATCGACATGCTGGTGCGGGTCGGCGGGGGCGCGTCCGGAAGCGCATCGCAAATGGGAATTCACTGGCACGTGGCGAGCAAGGTGGAGTATGTCGCGGCCGACGCCGAACGGCAGAACATCACCTGGGTGCGGGCCGTGGACCCCAGGACCGGCCAGGCCAACGTGTACACTTTGCAGCCGCGGCCCTCGACCACCGCGCCGGCTGGTGAGATACGAACCGTGGACTGCGTGGACTGTCACAACCGGCCGACCCACATCCTGCAAGCGCCGGACCAAAGCGTGGACGTGGCGCTTGCCGATGGCCGTCTCGACGCTTCTCTTCCGTTCCTCAAGCAACAGGGAGTAGCGGCGCTGACCGCGGCTTACGCGGATCGCGACCAGGCGCTGCGGGGAATCGACAGCGCCCTGCGCGGCTATTACCGGAAGATTTACCCGCAGGTGTACTCGGGCCAGCAACCGGCGATCGCCGCCGCCATCGCTTATTTACAGGACACTTACAACCGTTATTTCTTTCCGGCGATGAAAGTCAGGTGGGATACATACTTCACCAACAGCAGCCACTTTCAGTTTCCGGGGTGCTACCGTTGCCACGACGGCCAGCATAAGAGTGTGGACGGCAAGGTCATTCCCTCCGGTTGCGGCGACTGTCACACGATACTGCAACAGGGCAAAGCCGGGAGCCTCGAATTCGCAAAGGGGCCGGACGGGCTGGCTTTCCAACACCCGGTAGACGTTGGCGGCGCGTGGGCGGAAACGCCGTGCAGTTCGTGCCATACGGGAGGGCAACTGTGACGCCAACCATTGCCATCGTCGGCGTCGGAAACCTGTTGCTGTCCGATGACGGCGCCGGTATTCATGCCGTCCGGAGGCTGCGGAGCGACGCGCGCGTCGGATCCATGGCTCGCCTCATCGATGGTGGCACCATTGGCACGGATTTGCTGGCCGAGGTTTGCGGGTGCGAGCGACTGCTGATCGTCGACGCCGTGGACGCGGGACTGCCGCCCGGCGCGACGATCCGGATGGATTTCAGCGGCCCCGAGCCACCGAAGATCGAGACGCGGAACACACACCAGTCCGGAATTCCCGGACTGCTCGACGACCTGCGCTTGCTGGGGCAGGCGCCCCGCGAAGTGGTTCTGGTGGGGGTCCAACCCGCCGCGATGGGATGGGGAACGGAGTTGTCGCCCGAGGTGGACAGCGCCTTGGCCGTGGTATCCGCGGAGGTGGCGCGGCAACTGGACCGGTGGACATCGGCCGGAGACGCCGCGCTCCCGAGCGCCGCAAGAGAGACATCGGAAACAGAGCAGCTTAGAGAACGCATATGAACGGAACTCGAGCACTAAGGATCATCGCTTTCATGTCGATTTCCATCGGCATTGGTATCCTCAGCCGCGCGGCATGGGGCTTCGTGGCTTTCGGGATACTGGTGTTGATCGACAACTTCGTCATCCCGTATCGCCCTCCAGCGCCACCGGATCGCGCAGTTATCGAAAGAGAAATCATCGAGCCATAGCACGCTCCGGAAGTATTGCGAATGCGCCATGGGCTTCATTCGTTGGCCCTCCGGGCTGGCTCTCTGCGAATTCGCGCACTCGCGCCCGCGCTACGTCACTCGGACCAGACCGCCAGTACGTTGCCCTCGGGGTCGGCGAAGTGGAAGCGGCGGCCGCCGGGAAATGCGAATGTCTCGCGCACAATGCGGCCGCCGGCGGAGCGCACCTTGGCCTCCATGGCTGCCAGGTCGGCGGCGTAAAACACAACCAGCACGCCGTCGGACGCCGGGCGCGCGCCGGTGGTGAAGCCGCCGGCTAAGCGGCCGTCGTGGAAGCTGGTGTAGCCGGGGCCGTAGTCCTCGAATCCCCATCCAAAGACAGCCCCATAGAACTGCTTGACGCGGGCCGTGTCGGCGCAGGGAAACTCGATGTAGTCGATGCGGCGATCGTTTTCGGTGTTCATAAGTTCATTTTCCGATGCAGAACGTGGAAAAGATGCGGTTGAGGATATCGTCCGCGCTGGTGGCGCCAGTTATGGCGTCGATGGGGCCCAGGGCGGAGTAGAGATCCAGCAGCAGCATCTCGTGCGGAATGCCGGCTTCGACGGCGGCGCCCGCCTTTTCAAGGTACCCGGCCGATTCGCGCAGCAATTGCTCGTGGCGCAGGCTGGTGATGAAACCGGTCTCCTGCTCGAAAGCGCCTTTGGGGGCCAGGGCCTCGAGAATCGCTTCGCGAAGTTGAGCGATGCCTTCGCCGGTCAGGGCGGAAACGGGGATTGAAGAAACCGCTCTCTGACGTTCGCGGCTCTGAATGAGGTCGCACTTGTTGCCGGCAACCAGATGGCGGCCCTGGCGGCCGGCATGGGCGATCAGCGCCCGGTCCTCATCGTCGAGCGGCTGCGAAACGTCCACTACCACCAGCGTCAGATCGGCGTCGGCCATGGCCTGAAAGCTGCGCTCGATTCCCAGCGATTCCACCAACTCCGCCCCGTCGCGGATGCCGGCGGTGTCGTACAGCTTCACGGGGATGCCGCCAATGGAAGCCGTCTCGGAAACCAGGTCGCGGGTGGTGCCGGGCGCGCTGGCGACGATGGCGCGGTCCTGCTCCAGAAGGCGGTTAAAAAGGCTGCTCTTGCCCACGTTGGGGCGGCCCACGATGGCCAGCGTCAGGCCGGCGCGCACCAGCCCGCCATATTGGAAGCTGGCGGCAAGCCGGCCGACGCCCTCCAGAACCGGCGCCAGGCGGCGCAGAATCTCACCAGCGGTCGCGACGCTCACGTCGTCTTCGGCGAAATCGATGCCCGCTTCGAGCAGCGCGATCAGATCGAGAAGCCGCTCCTTGAGCGGCGCGATGCGGCGCGAGACCGAACCGTCCGCCTGCTGCGCCGCGATCCGGGCCTGGTAGAGGGTGGTGGCTTCGATCAGGTCGCGGATGGCTTCGGCCCGCGGCAGATCGATGCGGCCGTTGAGAAAGGCGCGCAAGGTGAATTCGCCGGGATCGGCCAGGCGCGCTCCGGCTGCGAGCGCGCGCTCCACGGCGTAACGCAGCACCACCGGCGAGCCGTGGCACGAGATTTCGACCACGTCTTCGGCGGTGTAGGAGCGCGGAGCCTCGAAGAATGCGACCAGCACTTGGTCGACGGGATGGAGATCGGCCAGTTGAACATGCCAGGGCCGCCAGGCCACGTCACCGGAGAAGCGCAGGATTCGCTCGGCGATGGAGCGGGCTTGTGCGCCGGACAGGCGCACGACGCCCAGACCGCCTCTGCCGGGCGGCGTGGAAATGGCGACGATGGTGTCTTGAAGGTTCAATTAGCGCCGGAAACCACGGCGCGGCGCGGCCGTGCGTGGCGGGGCGCCCACTGGGCCCGCCAGGCTCGCCATGCCGGCGGGGTAAACCACTACCTGCCGCGCGGGGCCCGATCCGAAGCTTTCGCTGCGCACCGCCGTCTCGTTGCGCAAGGCGACGTGGATCACACGGCGCTCGCGGCTGTTCATGGGGTTGAAGCGGAATGGCACGCCCGTGCGCTTCACCTTCTCCGCGGCCGTCATGGCGCTCAGCCGCAGCTCCTCGATGCGCAGCAGGCGATAGTCGTTGGCGTCGAAGGAAATACGCGAATGGTCCTCGGAGGGCATCCGCAGCATCTCCATGGTGACGTGCTCGAGCGCCAGCAAAAGCTCGGCGCGGTTGGCAAGCAGCAGATCGACGTCGGCCCCGGAAAACCTCACCACGATGTCGGGAGTTTCAAAGGCGTCGTCCGGCGCCTCCACATCCTGGGTCTCGTAATTGACCTTGAAGCCTGCATTGCGGAGGGTGGGCCGCAAAAACTGGTCGATCCGGGAACCGATCGAAGCCACGGAATATTTTCGCTGAGTCACGCGTTATTTCCTGCCATTCTTCTTCTTGGGCGGCGCCACCGACTGAGCGGCCTCATCCGCCAGCGCGGTGTGGTTGAAGAACCACTGCTGGCCAATTCCAACTAAATTGCTGGTCAAGTAGTATAACACCAGGCCGCTGGCAAAATTGTAGAACATGAAGCCGAAGATCAGCGGCATGAACATCATCATGCGCTGCTGGTTGGGGTCGCCGGTGGCCTGCGGCGTCATCTTCTGCATCAGGAACTGGCTGCCGATCATGATGATGGGCAGGATGTGGATGGGGAGGGTTTCGGGCTGGGAAAGGTCCGTGACCCACAGCCAGGTGGCGCCGCGCATCTCGACGGAAACCATGAACACTTTGTAAAACGCGATGAAGAAGGGGAGTTGAATCAGCATGGGGAAACAGCCGCCCATGGGATTGACGCCGTACTTCTTGTAGAGCGCCATCACCTCCTGGTTCTGGTCGGCTTTCTTGGGATCGCGGAGGCTGATGTTCTTGTACTTGGCGTTGATGGCGTCGATTTGCGGCTTGAGCGCCTGCATCTTCTTCATCGACTTCATATTGGAAAGTCTCAACGGGAAGAGGATGGAGTTGATGACGATGGTGACCACCACGATGGACCAGCCGAAGTTGTGGACGAAAGCGTCGTTAAACCAGTTGACGATGAGGAACAGCGGCTTGGCGAGGAAGGACAACCAGCCGAAGTCCACCACCTGTTCGAGCTTGGGATTGATGCGCTTCAGCAGATCCACGTCCTTGGGGCCGACGAACAGGGCAAACTTGTTGGTGGCGCCGTCCGAGACGGCGGCGCCGGCAAACGGCGCGGGCTTCTCTTCGAAGGTGGTACGCACGGTGTCGCTGAAGGTCGCCTCCTGCATGGCGGTGCTGCCTTCCGGCAGGTAGACCGCGGCGAAGAAGGAATCGGCGATCCCGGCGAACGAAAAATTGCCGCTGGCCGTCACCGGGCCGTTCTTGGCGGCGCTGGCTCTTTGCTCCACGAGCTTGTTCTGCGTCACGTCGAAGTACAGGGTGCGCTGGTTTGCCACGGCGCTGGTCACGGTGAAGTCGCCGAAGCCTCCGCGCCATTCGATCATGTGCAAGATGGCCTGACCGTCGACCGCGGCCTCGGTCGAAACGTGTAAAAGATAGCTGTTCTTCTCAAAGCGGAAGACCTTGCGGACGGAAGTGTGGCCGTCGGAAAAAGCGTAGGTGACGCCCAGGCCATCGGGGTCGCCCGTCTGCGTGTAGTAGGTCCAGTTGACCTTGGCGGTGGGCTGCTTATCGGGGAAATAGAGCGAGAAAGGGTATTCCAGGCCCGCCGCGAGGTTTACCAACTCGAGATATTTGCCGTCGTTGCCGCGGTATTTCTTGAGACGCCAGCTCCGTACGGTAGCGCCCTGGTTGCTGAAGGCGACCGTGAACAGGTCGGTATCGACGATCAATGCCGGCTCGACCTTCTGCGGGGTGCTCGGGACGGATGGGGCGGCTTTGGAGGAACCCTTCTTTGCCGGGCGCTCCGCGTTGGCTCTCTCGACCACCGGCGCTGCCGGAATCGCCTCCGGGACCGGCGGCGGAGTGGTTGCGGCCTGCTCCACTTTCTTGACCGGCGGCGGCGGCGCCGCGGTTTTGAAGAGGTAGGGCGTGAGGAACATCACCGCGCCCATCAGGAGGAAGGCGAGCAGCAGCCGCACTTCCATCGACATTTCTTTGGGCGGCTGGTTAGGGTCGCCGCCGCCGTTTACCGATTCGGCCATGCTGACAGATTCCGTTACGAAAATCGCGCGTCACCGGACGGGATCGAAACCGCCGGCATGAAACGGATGGCATCGCACCAAGCGGCGCAACCCCATCCACACTCCCCTTGCCGCGCCATAACGCTCGACGGCTTCGCGCATGTAATCCGAACAGCTCGGATAAAAGCGGCACGCCGAGGGCAGCAGCGGGGAGACACAAAACTTGTATACGCGAAGCGCCCGCACTAAGATCCATTGCAGCGGAGAAAGAGCCGTTCCACTTCGCGCTGCAACTCCGGGAGGGGAGCATCGAAGGCCTTGCGCCGCGGATTGATGACGATGGACCACTGCGGGTTCAACCGGTCCAGGTGAAAGCGGACGGCCTCGCGGAGGCGCCGCTTGATCCGATTGCGCACCACGGCATTGCCGAGCGCACGGGGTGTGGTGAAGCCGATTCGAGGCCCATCGGGCTGCGGTTCATGGACGCAAAAGGCCGCGAACAGAGGGCCGGAGTAGCGCGTTCCATGGTCATAGACTCTTCGGAAATCTTTCGAGCGCAGCAGACGGACACTTTTCGGAAAACCAGTGATGGAGCACTACCTCTCGGAGCTGACAGTGAGTTTCTTGCGGCCTCGCGCACGGCGGCGCGCCAGCACCGCACGGCCGTTCTTGGTCTCCATGCGGGAGCGGAACCCGTGAGTCTTCGCACGGTGACGGTTATTCGGTTGAAAGGTGCGTTTCGGCATTGTAGTTCAAGTACTTAGTATAGAACAGGGGAATACGGGGCGGCAAATGCCATGCCCGCGGCCAGAACCCTTAGGGCATCGGCGACAACCCTTCATACCTGACCTTCCAGTTCTTCGGAAAGCCCGGTGCGTGCCCGGTGTGTCCATCCCATCCCGCCGCCATCATGGCAACCGCCGAGAGCCAGCCACCGTTGGCGGGCATGTACATCGGCGTCTGCTCGGGGCGACGGATGGTATATCCCGAGGGCCTGAAGGGATTCGTTTCAAAAGGCCCGGCCAGCAATTGAATCGCCCGCTCGGGCTCGTCCAGCCGGGCCGCGCACATCGCGAGCATGGCCGTGCCCCAGGTGACGCTCGACTGCGGCCCGCCGTTTCGCGAAACCGCATGCAGGGTGTTCCGCATCGCGTCTTTGTCGATTCCTCTGCCTGGCAGCGCGCCATCCAGCCACGTCGCCATGTTGGCGGCGTTGGTCTCCGCTGGAATCTCCAGTGCCGGGTAGACGCCGTGGCGCACGGTGAGCGGCGCCAGGTTGTCGATCACCTTCTGCCATTGTTCGTCGCGCGGCATGCCGAGGCGCGCGCGCCATTCTTGGGCCGTTTCGAGCGCCCACTTCCAATATCCCAGCTCCATCGTCGGGTTCAGGTTATGGGCATAATCGGTGTGCTTTTCGTCGGCGGACGCCACCCCGGGGCCGAGGACATACTGCCGGCGTTGCGGGTCGAAATCGACGAACGTGGCCATATAGTCGGCCGTTTCGAAGACGATTCTCCGGTAGCGCTCCAGCGTCGCGCGATCCTTGTGCGCCCGCCACACCAGTTCGGCGAGATAGATCGGATGCGGTTGCTGCCAGACCAGCACGGGCCCGACGCCGGATGGGCTTTCGGTGCCGCTGGGGTCGGTCATCTTGGACCATTTCACACCCTTACACCCTTCGCGTCTGGCCATGGACTCGCCCGGCGGCATGATCTCGGTCAACCGGCTCAAGGACTTTTCCAGAATTTCCGGCCGCCCCCACAGCGCCCAATGGGCCGCATGCCACCAATACATCTCCATATGGAATTTGCCGAACCAGGAATTGACGCCCAGGCCGGTTTCCTGTGGCGGCAGCGAGCCAGCGTCATGGACGGCCATTACGTATTGGGAAAGCACGATTCGCCGCTCGAGCTCCGCGGCGCGCGGATCGTCGTTGCCGGAGAGGTCGATGGCCCCGCCGCTGGTCCAGTACTGCCGCCAATGATCGCGGGAGGCGGATTCCACCGCTGCGGCGCTATCCGGCTCCGCTGCGATTGGCCGGGGCGAAAACCAGGCCGTCAGCTCGATGCGATCGCCCGACCCTGTTAACAAATATTGATGCTTGCCCGTCTCCGCCAGAGACGCCCCGGGCAGCCATATGGCGCGAACGTAGTAGTGCGTGGCGTCCAGGGTGCGCGCGAAATCCGCGCCGCGGTTTCCACGCCGGGTCATGACTGTCCGATGCAAATCGGGATTCTTCCAATCCTGATAATCTGGCCCGAACGCCGCGGAGGCGTACGGGAACGCCAATCGTAGTTTGAGCCGCCCCGACCGAATCAGCGGCGATTCCACGCTCACGGCCACTTCAACGCGCCCCGGATGAGCCACCGTCCGCACGTGGAC
>JBAWDI010001025.1:0-2677 GCA_049590695.1 Bryobacteraceae bacterium | reverse complement strand
GCTCAAACCAGCGGCGCGGGCCGGCTTCGAACCACGCGCAGCGGTCGGCGGTAAATTCCAGGTCCGACAAGTCGTCGCCCGCGCCCGAGACCGAAATCATGTCCCCCACACGGGCGTCCGTGACTTTGAGATGAGCCAGGTCCGCCGCCGGCGCCCGCGGCTGGGTGCGCTTTGGGCCCGGCTCCTCTTGATGGTTAAAGAGCTTCATGAGGACGATCACCAGCAGGGCGCCCAGTATGGCCACTAGCGTCAGCGTAATCATGTGGCTCCGCTACCCCTTGGCCCCCGGCCCCAGTTCCTTGGGCAGCACCGGCGGCGGCGGTTGCTTGGTCCCCAGACGCTCCTGCTTGAGCGCTGCCAGTTCGGCGTCCACGCTGTGCCCGCCGAGTTGCGCGAACTGCTTCTCCAGGTCGTCATCCTTGCCCGCCGAAGCGAGTTGGTCGAACGCCTTCGCCGTGGCCTCTTCGCGCGCCACTTTTTCCTCAAACCGGCCCAGCGCGGAAAACGCGTTGTCGGCGCTCCCCACGCCCGCCATGGCTTCCGACACCTTGCGCTGCGCCACGGCGGCGTTCTTGCGCGCCACCAGGGTGGTGGCCGTGCGCTCGCCTTCGTCGATCTTGTGCTTCAGCTCCGTCACCTGCTGCTTCAGCTTCTCGCTGGTCGCTTGCGCGCTATCGACGGCCTGCTTCATGGAAGCGACCTGCTCATCGCTCTCGGCTTTCTTCGCCAGCGCCTTGCGCGCCAGGTCCTCGTTGCCGGCGTCGAGCGCCATGCCCGCGCGGTCTTTCCACTCCTGCGACTGGCGGACGTATTTCTGGTACTCGGCATCCAGCCGGTTGTAATTGCTCATGGCCACGGCCGAAGC
The DNA here is from genome assembly GCA_049590695.1 of Bryobacteraceae bacterium. GTDB lineage: Bacteria > Acidobacteriota > Terriglobia > Bryobacterales > Bryobacteraceae > Fen-178. The sequence goes on along the minus strand of JBAWDI010001025.1, from coordinate 1,812 downwards.
GCGGACCACGTTGTTCAGGTCGTTCTTCATATCGGCCACGGTCTGGTTCACCGTCGCCTCGAAAGTGGCGTCTTCGATGGCGCCCACTCCTTGGTTGGCCTCGCCGCGCGCCACGCGCCCCATGCGGCCGAACAGGTCGGATAGAAATGCCATGTTCTTCGTTCCTCTCCTCTACGATTTCAGGTCGGCGAGCAGATGCCGCGCCGTAATGACATCCACCAGCAGGAAATGCACGCAGGAGAGAATATCGTCCTCCTCTTCCGGCCCCATGTCCTGGAGTTTGCAGAAATTGTTCAACGTGACGGCCACCTTACCGGCGCCGGCGTCATAAATCTGGAAGTGCGAAGTGGAGATGCCGTTGCCGGCCGCCAGCATGCGCTGCATGATACTGGGCGTGACCGCCGCGCGCGGCACCACTGTGCAGGTAAGCGAGAGGTACAGGATATCGCCCGCCAGGACCGCCTGGACGGCAACCCCGCTTTCCACCTCTGTGATTCTCAAAGTGTCGGGCGCCGTTTCGGAGACCGCATAACCTCGCTCCGCCAGCAGCGCGTGGATGTGCCCCACTTCTGGGCTGTTTGTGATTGTCATAGGCATTGGGAATGGAGTCCTTTTGTCGATACGCGCTCCGCCGCCCCAAAGTTCAATGATTCTTCGAACCGGGCCGCGGACTCTCAGACCTATTGTAGTCACTGTCAACCCTCCCCACGATACAATCGAATCGGCCCATGCTTCGCTTCCTCTTGCCCGCGGTACTGGCGGCCTCGGCCTTCGCTGCCGACCCGCTCTTCGATCTCTCCGGCCAGCTCCGGCCGCCAAGCCGCGCTTCCCTCTCTCTATTCGGCACCAATCATCCCTTCACCGCCGCAACCGTCGCCGACGCCGCCGGCCGCTTCACCTTCAAGAAACTCCGGCCAGACGATTATACCGTCGCCGTGTTCATCCCGGGCCGCGGAGAGGCGCGGCGCACGGTGGAAGTGGGCCCCGCCGCAGCCGACTCCCACCGGCGGGTTTCCTTCACCATCGATTTGAGAGATTCCGACTTCGAATCCGCCAGCCCCGCACGCCAGCACTCCGTCTCGACCAGCCAATTGGCCATTCCGAACGCCGCTCTGCGCCAATACCAGCAGGCCCAGAAGGACCTTGAAAGGCGCCATCCCGATGCCGCCGTGAAATGCCTCGAAAACGCCGTCGAGATAGACCCGCAATTCGCCGTAGCCTGGAACGAGCTGGGAACCATCGCCTACCAGACGCGCAAATTCGACCGCGCCGAGGAATGTTTCCGCCAGGCGCTGGAGCAGGACCCGCGGGCCTTCGATCCCCTGGTCAACCTTGGAGGCGTCCTGGTCACCGTGCACAAGCTCGACGAAGCCGCCGACTACAACCTGCGGGCCGTGCTCGCCCGCCCCAACGACGCCCTGGCCAACTCGCAGCTCGGCCTGACCTATTTTGAGATGGCCCGCATGGACCTCGCCGAAAAGTACCTGGAGCGCACGCGCCAAATCGATCCGGCCCACTTCTCCCGTCCCCAGCTTCTGCTGGCCGAGATTCACCTGCGCCGCGGCGAGCGCCGCGAAGCCGCCGCCGTCCTCGAGGAATTCCTGAAGTATCACCCCGACTGGCCGCAGGCCGCCAAGATGCGCGAAACCATCGCCCAACTGCGGCAATAATGGAAGTGCTTGCGTCTCCCCATCGACCCGCTCATTCCCGAAATCGTTGCCCACCTGCGCGCCGCTGAGAACCTGGTTCTGGAGGCTCCGCCGGGGGCGGGGAAGACCACGCGCGTGCCGCCCGCTCTGCTCGCGCTTTCGG
>JBAWDI010001024.1:0-4444 GCA_049590695.1 Bryobacteraceae bacterium | reverse complement strand
GGTCCTGACTGGACTGGTGGCCGGCGCGCTGGTCACGTTCTCGGTGGAGTGGCTGGATATACGGCTGGGAGTCGACGACCCGGCAGGCTCCATTTCGGTGCATGCCATCGGCGGTATTTGGGGCCTGCTGGCGCTGGGCATATTCGCCCGCTTCCCCGGCGATTCCGGCCAGTTCGCGGCGCAACTGGCGGGCGTCGCCACCCTGCTCGGTTTTGTTCTGCCGCTGACCTACTCTCTGAACTGGCTCTTGAACCGGTTCTATCCGCAGCGGGTCTCGGCCGAGGGTGAACGGCAAGGCATGGACCTGTATGAGCTGGGAGCCGGCGCGTATCCCGAATTTGTCATCCACCGTGAGGATTTGACGCAGGGATAAGTCCAATATTGTGTGTTGTTTAGCGCGTATCATGGCCCCCGCTCCCTAAGGAGCCGTGAAAGAATGGGCAAGCTAAAGCATACCCCACCAAGACAGCCCTGGTAGGGTATGCTTTAGCTTGCCCATTGCCCGCTTGCGGGCGATTTCTTCACGGCTTCTAGCGGTCGCGGCTCTGTTAAAAACTCCATCGCACCCATCGATTTTTTCTATTTGCAGGAATGCGGGGCCTGTCTTTAGAATTGAAAGGGGTCATGTGTGGCTCGCCCAAGGGTTTTCGAGCCGCCGCATCCAAAGTTCGTCTGTCAGCAGAAATCCTAAGGAGATAACAAGTGAGTCCTAAAGAAGTGTTGGAATTTGCCAAGAAGAACGATGCCAAGCAGCTCGACCTGAGGTTCACCGACATTCCGGGTTTGCAGCATCACGTTTCGTACCCGATCGGCGAGGTCGACGAAAGCAGCTTCGAAGAGGGCTTCGGCATGGATGGATCGAGCATCCGCGGCTGGGCGGCGATCCACGAGAGCGACATGCTCCTGATCCCCGATCCGGAAACCGCGATCATGGATCCTTTTGCCGAGACCCCCACGCTGGTGATGATCGGGAACGCCAAGGACCCGGTCACCAAGCAGCGCTACGAGCGCGACCCGCGCTGGATTGGCCAGAAGGCCGAGCTTTACCTGAAGAACAGCGGCGTTGCCGACTCCGCCTATTTCGGCGCGGAAGCCGAGTTCTTCATTTTCGACAACATCAGCTTCGATCAGAATCAGCACGAGGGTTACTACTTCATCGACGCCGAGGACGGGCGCTGGAATTCGGCGCGGCGGGAGAACAACCTGGGCTACCGGCCGCGCTACAAGGAAGGCTACTTCCCGGTGCCGCCGACGGACCATTACCAGGACCTGCGCAGCGAAATGGCGCAGACCATGATCAAGTGCGGAATCACCATCGAGTGCCACCATCACGAAGTGGCCACCGGCGGCCAGGCCGAAATCGATCAGCGGTTCGACAAGCTGGTGAAATCGGCGGACAATATGATGCTGTTCAAGTACATCGTCCGCAACGTGGCCAATAAGCACAACAAGACGGCGACCTTCATGCCCAAGCCGCTGTTTGCGGATAATGGCAGCGGGATGCACACGCACCAGAGCCTGTGGAATGGCAGCAAGCCGCTGTTTGCCGGAGACGGCTATGCCGGTTTCAGCCAGCTTGGGCTGTATTACATCGGCGGGCTGCTGAAGCACGCGCGGGGGCTTTCGGCGATCATCGCGCCCACCACCAACAGCTACAAGCGGCTGGTGCCGGGCTACGAGGCGCCGGTGAACCTGGCGTATTCGCGGCGCAACCGGTCGGCGGCGTGCCGGATACCGATGTACTCGGCCAATCCGAAGGCCAAGCGGGTGGAATTCCGGCCACCGGACACGGCGGCCAATCCGTACCTGGCGTTCGCGGCGATGTTGATGGCGGGGCTGGACGGCGTGCTGAACAAGGTCGACCCCGGCGATCCGCTGGACAAGGACATTTACGACTTGTCGCCGGAAGAGATGAAGAGCGTGCCGTCGATGCCGGGATCGCTCGAAGAAGCGCTGAGCTGCCTGGAGGAAGATCACGGGTTCCTGCTGCGGGGCGACGTTTTCACGGAAGAACTGATCGAGACCTTCATCGACTACAAGCGCAAGAACGAAGCGGATGCCGTGCGTCTGCGCCCGCACCCGTACGAATTCGCTCTGTACTACGACATCTAGGCGAAGCCGACACTGGACAGGAAGCCGTCTATTCGACGCGGAGTCGCAGAGACGCAGAGAAGAAGAACCAAGCAAGTCAAAACCCGAGAACGCAGAGGAAGCGGAGGCAATGGGGTTATTGCCTCCAACTTCCTTCTGCCCTCGGTTTTTTGACGATTCTCCGCTTCCTCTGCGCCCTTAGGTTTTGACTTTATTCTCCTGTTCTTTCCTCCGCGAAATCTCTGCGTCTCCGCGTCGAAAAGGATTATCCTGTTTGGTTCCGGCTCTGCCGGGTCAGGAGTGGAGGTCTTCGTGCAAGGCACCATCGTTCAAGTCAGTATTTCACTCGGAGGCCTCCCGAAACGCGCTGTTCCGGGGGGCCTCATCACTCCGCTGGGCATCCAAGGCGACCTTCACGCCCATCCCGCCATTCACGGTGGTCCCCTCAAAGCTATCCTCATCGTTGCTTCCGAAGTCATCGACCAACTCATCGCGCGCGGGTATCCTCTGTTCCACGGAGCGTTGGGCGAGAACCTCACTACGCGCGGCATTACCATCCGCGACATTCGCATCGGCGATCGATTGCGCGCCGGCGGCGCCACCCTCGAGATCACCGGGCCGCGCAGCCCTTGCTCGGCGCTGGATGTTTACGGCGAATCGCTCCAGGAAGAAATCTCCGACGACCGCGTGCGGGCGCTGGACCACACTTCGCCGCGCTGGGGCATGAGCGGTTTCTATGCCAGCGTGGTGGCGCCCGGCCCGGTGCGTCCAAACGATATAATCGCAGTCGTGGCCAAGTTGGCCTGACGCATGCGGAGTTCGCTCGAAGCGGCAATGGCAATCCGGCTGGGGGCGGTGCTTCCGGAGCACGTTGTCACACGCATTCAACTGCTGCTGGCAGCGGCCCCGGACCAGGACGCGGCCATGCGCTTTCTGGAACGGCTGCGCGTGGAACAACCCTCGGCTTTCGACCGCATCTGCAACTCGTCGGCCGCGCTCCAGTGGACGGTGAGTCTGTTCTGCTACAGCACCTTCCTCTCCGAGGCCGTGCTGAAGAACCCGGAACGCATCCTGGAAGTGGCCGCTTCGGGCAACTTCTACCGCGTTCTCACGGTGGACGAGTACGAGGAGCGCCTCTTCGAGTTTCTCGGCGCGGAGTACCTGGGCGTGCCCTCGGCCGTGGATCTGGCGCGCTTCCGCCGCCGCCAAATGCTGCGCATCGTTCTGCGCGACGTGCTCGGGGTGGCCACGCTTTCCGACGTGGTCGAGGAGCTTTCGAACCTGGCCGACGCCATCCTGAGCGTGGCGTACGTGCGAATTCGGGCGGAGTACGTCGCCCGCTACGGCGAGCCGCGCCTGCCCGGCGGGCGGCCGTGCGGCTTCTCGGTGATTTCGCTGGGCAAGCTGGGGGGCAAAGAGCTGAATTACAGCTCCGATATCGACCTGATGTTCGTGCATGGCGGCGACGGCGAGACCGATGGCGACGCCAGCCTGAGCAACAAGGAGTTCTACAAGAAAGTCGCCAACCAGTACACCGCCCTGCTCTCCACCTACACCGCCGAGGGCCAGTGCTATCGGGTGGATCTGCGCCTGCGGCCCGACGGCACGCTGGGGGAGATCTCGATCTCCGAAGACGGGGCCAAAACCTACTACGAACAGCGCGCGCGCGACTGGGAAAAGCAGATGCTGATCAAAGCGCGGATCTCGGCCGGCGAGCCCGAGCCGGGCGCCGGATTGCTGGAGTTCGTCGAGCCGTTGATCTACCGGAGTTCCCTGGATTTCCGCTCGGTGGAGGCGGTCTCCGAAACGCGCCAGAGAATCAGCGAGAAGCTGGCCGCCCGGCGCGGTCTGAGAAGCGGCCTCGATATCAAACTCACGCCCGGCGGCATTCGCGACATCGAGTTTCTGGTGCAGTGCCTCCAGCGGCTGCACGGCGGCCGCGACTCGTGGGTGCGCCATGGCGGCACCATGTTCGCGCTCTTCCGGCTGCGCGACAAGGGCCTGATTTCGAGCGGCGAGTACGCGCGCCTGGCGGCCGCCTACCAGTTCTTGCGGTATATCGAGCACCGTCTTCAAATCGAAGAGGACCGCCAGACCCACACGCTCCCCTCGGACCCCATTCAGTTGGATCTGCTGGCTCGCAAGATGCCCTCGGAAAGCACCGGCGCCATACTGACGGGCGAGACGCTCAAGGAGAAGCTGGACGAGCACCTGGCGGCTGTCCGGGAGGTCTACGACCGGGTGGTCCACGCGCAGAAGCCCATGTACTACACCATCCCGCCCGAGCCCGCGGCCGCGGAAAAGGAAGGGGAGACTCAGGCGCCGGCGGACAACCTGGCGCGCCTCTTGGAAC
>JBAWDI010001023.1:0-1724 GCA_049590695.1 Bryobacteraceae bacterium | reverse complement strand
GCGGCCCGATCATCGAAACCCGCGGCCTGCGCAAGACTTACCGGGTAGGGAAGGTGGATGTGCCGGCGCTGCGCGGAGTGGATCTCACCGTGAAGCCGGGCCAGTTCCTGGCCATCGTGGGGCCTTCCGGCTCCGGAAAGTCCACGCTCTTCCACATCATCGGCGGCCTGACACCGCCGACTTCGGGAGAGGTGCGCGTGGCCGGCCAGGATCTCGCGGCCATGACCGAGGCCGGCCGCACCCGCCTGCGCAAGCGCACGGTCGCGTTCGTGTTCCAAAAATTCAACCTGCTGCCCAACCTGACGGCGCGCGACAACATCGCCATCGCCCGCCATATAGGAGGCTTTGATTCGAAGCCGGAGGCGTCGTTCGAAGAGGTCCTGCGCTTGCTCGGCATCGCCAACCGGCTGGACCACAAACCGAGCGAGTTGTCCGGTGGCGAGCAACAGCGCGTGGCCATCGCCCGCGCGATTGTGAACCATCCCGCCATTCTGCTGGCCGATGAGCCCACCGGCAATCTCGATAGTGAAAGCTCGAAGGCGGTGCTCGAAATCCTGCGCGGCCTGAACGAGCGGCTCGGCCAGACCATCCTCATGATCACCCACAACCCCGAAGCCGCGGCCTACGGGCACTACATCGTGCACATGAGAGATGGAAAGATTATCGAGAGGCCTTCGTGACGACGCCGCGGCCGAGCCTATGGCAGCGGCTTTTCCCGTTGCAGCAGATGGAGAATGTTGCCGTCGCAGTCGGTGAAGAACACCAACGCGGTCCCGCCCTTCTTCTCCGGCTCCGTCAGGAATGACACGCCCTTGCCTTTCAATCGCTCGTAAACCGCGTCAAAATCCGTCACCGCGATCGCCAGATGCCGCAACCCGGCGGCTTTCATGTCCGGCTTGGCGGGCGGCGCGCTGTTGGCCTCGATGATCTCAATCATCGACCCGTCCGGCGCCTTCACAAACGTCGTCTTGCTGCCCGCCGACTGGTAGTTGATTACAAAGTCGAGGTGTTCCACGTACCAGCGGGCCAGTTTGTGCGGATCGGGCGATGCGATGGCGGTATGTTCAATGCCTTTGACCATACCCGGATTGTAGCAGCGCAGTGGGACAGACGATCGCTTCTTGTCGTCGGCCGCGGCCCCCGTCAGGCCTTCTCGCCGGACTCCCCGGCGCCCTCTTCCTGGAGCATCCCGTCCAGAAGTTCCCTCGCTTCCGCCTCGCGGTCGCGCGGCACCTGCACCCGGACCCACTTATGGAGAAACCCATCCACGTCCTGGACCAGCGTGGCGATTTGGCCCAAAACGAAGAAGGGAATGTCCGCGTCCTCCAGCAATCCCTTGGCCAGGGCGAGATGAACGCGATCGTTTGTCTCCAGCACCACGACCAGGTCGAGATCGGGGTCGAACGGACGGGCCGGCTCCGGCGGAGGATTATGCACGAGTCACCTCTCGCCCAAGTCTACCGCCGCGCGCAGCCGCCGGGCGATGCGGTCGATAGGCCCCCTGTCGCGCGCGAGGCCATGACCGCCGTGCATCGCGAAGGCCACGCCGGGCTTCTCGATCCACCAGGTAAGCGGCCAGATTTGTCGAAGGAAAGGGGTGCGCGACGTAAAAAGGGAAAGTTCTTTGGTTTTCGCGGGTAATGGCGGGTTGCGGAGCGGTGCTGGCTCGGGAAGACAAAGGGCAAGCTAAAGCATGCCCCACCTTGGTGGGGCATGCTTTAGCT
>JBAWDI010001022.1:0-4225 GCA_049590695.1 Bryobacteraceae bacterium | reverse complement strand
GCCGGGGATAGTGGCGGGCCAGCAGCAAGAGTTGATTGCGGGCCATGCGCCGCACGGTTTCGGGGTGCCACCGCCCGAGCGTGGCGCTGCCCCGATGCCAGGCGAGAGCCTCGGGGACGTACTGGCCGGCGAGACCCTGCGCGGCCGAACGCAGGCCGAAATCCACATCTTCCAGGTACGATTCGAAGCTCTCTTCCAGCAGCCCCACCCGTTGGAACAGTTCCGCGCGAAACAGGGCCGCGGTCCAGGGAGCCGACCAGATGGGACGCGCCAAGGAAGATGCGGGGCCGTCGGCGCGGCCGTTGCCTACGCGCCACGCTGCGCCGCCGCGGCAGAGAAGGTCGAAAGTGGCATCGATGCGGTGGTCCGACGCCGCGGCCAGAATCTTGCCCGTGGCGAACCAGGTGTCCGCGCTACAAGCCGCCAGCAGTTTGGCGAAATAATCCGGCGCCAGCTCGACGTCGCTGTTGAGCACGGCAATCCATTCGCCGCGGCTCTCGCGAATGCCGCGGTTCACGGCCGCGGCGAAACCGGCGTTGCGGCCCATCGGAATCACGCGCGCTCCACGGGCGCGGGCCAACTCGGGCGCGCCGTCCGTCGAACCGTTGTCCACCACCAGCAACTCCGCGGCGGCCTCGGTCTGGGCCTCCAGGCTGGCGAGCAACCGCTCCAGAAGCTCGCGGCCGTTCCATACCGGCACGATGGCGGTAATGCTCATGGGAAGAGGCGCTTCTTCAGCAGAAAAGCGAGGTTGTGAAACCCATCGCGCCAGGGGTTCAGTTTGGTCTCACCCAGGCGGGAGGAATACTGGATCGAGATCTCGCCAAAACGGATGCGCGGGTGGCGCAGGGCTTCGATCTTGATCTCCTCGGAGAAGGCCATGCCGTCGGATTCCAGCTTCATGTCCTTCAGGATGGCGCGGCGAAACACCCACATTCCGGATTGCGAATCGCGCACCCAGCGGAAGAACAGAATCGACATGGCGAGCGATTGCACCAGGTTCCCGAATTTGTGCTTGAAACTCATGGCGCGCCGGTCGCGCACGGGGAAGCGCGAGGCGTTCAGGAAATCGACCTCCAGGTGCCGGAAGGCTTCCAGCAGGTAGGAGAGCGCATCCACGGGATAGCTGTGGTCGCCGTCGAGCGTGACGATGAGGTCGCTCGTGGCGCCGGCGAATCCGCGCTTGTAACTGCGGCCGTAGCCGCGGACGTCCTCGCGAATCACCGTGGCGCCGAGAGAAGCGGCGACTTCGGAGGTGCGGTCGGTGGAGTTGTTATCGACGACGATGACTTCATCTACGAAGTCCGGCATGGCGCGGAGGATCTTCTCGACCCCCTGCTCCTCGTTGAGGCAGGGGATGATGACGGCGATGGATTGGCCTTTATACATGGAAAGCAAACCCCTGGCAAGCTAAAGCATGCCCCACCTTTCGTCTTTTTGGGTTTCTCCGGCGTCTGGATATCATGGAAGTAATGAAGCGGCTTGTGCTCCTCCTATCTTGTACCGTCGCGTTGCTCGGCGGCGCGGAACTTTCGGGCGTACATACGGTGTACGTGCTGTCGATGTCCAAAGGTCTCGACCAGTACCTGGCGAACCGGCTGGCCAATGACCACTTGTTCCAGGTGGTGACAGACCCCAAGCTGGCCGACGCCTTTCTCACGGACCGCGTCGGAGAAAGTCTCGAATCGAAACTGGAGGAGATTTTTCCACCGCCCGTGCCCGAGAAGCCGGCTCCGGCCGAGGAGAAATCGTCAAAGGCCGACAAAGACAAGGATTCTCCCACCAATCCCATGCTGGCCGATACGGTGAACAAGTTGGCCGCCCCGGGGGCGAGCAACTCGTTCAGCCGCGGCAAAGGCAACGTGTTCCTGGTGGACGCCAAGTCGCGCCAGGTGGTCTGGTCGGTATACCAGCTTCCCAAGGGTTCGAGCGCCAAAGAATTGGATCGCACAGCCTCCGATATTGTAAGCCGCCTCAAGCGGGATCTGAAGGGCCAATAGACCGTTTTTCCCTCACCATCTCCCGGTAGCTATCCACCAGCTTACGGGTGATTGCCGCCATGTTCCAGTTGGCCTCCACTTCGGCCCGTGCGCGGGCCGCCATGCCGGCGGCAGTCTCGGGGTTTTCGAACAGCGCCAGCACCCGCTCGGCGAAAGCCGCCGGTTGGTCCGCCAGCGCGCAGACCTGCCCGTCCACGCGCGCCAATCCTTCGGCTCCCAAGGTGGTGGAGACCACGGGGATGCCCGCCGCGAACGCCTCGAGCAGCTTCACTCGCACGCCGGAGCCGCTCAGGATGGGGCAGACGAATACGGCGTAGCGCGCCAGCGGCTGGCGCACGTCCTCCACGTATCCCAGCATTTCGAGAGACGCCGAGCAATCGGCGTAGGTATGGGCCGGCGGGGGATCGGATCCGGCCACCACCAGCCGGGCTGCCGGCTGGCCCGCCAGAACGAGCGGCAGCACGCGCTCGACGAACCAGTCGAGCGCCACCCGGTTGGGTTGGTGCCGGAAGCCTCCCAGGAACAGCATGGTCAGTGGTTCGCGGCCGCCGGAGCGGAACTGATAACGCGCAACGTCGATGCCGGCGCGCAGACCGCACCGCAGCTTGGGCTGGAGCTGGGGAAGAAAGGAGAGCAGGTAGTCGCGGTTGGCCGGCGTGCAGACTTGCACCTGGTCGCATAAAGGAAGCGTGCGCAGCTCAAAGCGCAGCGCGCGGAGATACTCGATGCGCGCCTTCGCCTCGCCCGCCAGGCCGGCCATGTGACCCACGCCGCGGGCGATGGATTGAAAGTGAATATCGTGCTCGAACAGCGCGCTCGAAATGCGGCGGTACGCGCCGCGATACTGCGCCATGGGCGTGTATTCGAGCTGGAGGACATCGATCCGCCGGCGATAAAGCTGGCGGTGGATGAGCCAGTCCAGATCGCCGTTGGCAAATTCCCGGACGGCGTGCGGTTCGAGAGATCCTATGCCCTTGGGCCTTCCGCCACGGTGAACAATCCACTCGGCGGAAACGCAGAACCCGCGCAGTTCCCGGTTGGCCTCTTCCTGCCAGGGATAGTCGAGCAGCTCGACCACGTGCACTTCCGCGAGTTTGGACAGCTCGCGCAGGGTCTGGTACATGAACACACCGCCGCCGTGAACCGGGGGGCAGATGGGGTATGGAGAAACGAAGAGCACGCGCAATCTCTGCGGAGCGGGGTCCATGGAATCGAAGCGGTCGCGGAAATAGCCGCCGAGCGGACGCAGGAAGGCTTCGCTGTCGCTCACCCTGGCGAGCGAACGGGCGCGCCATCGCGAACGCGCCGCTTGCGGCAATTGGAGAAACGAGCGCCATAGCGCGTAGAAGTTCGGCCGGCCGGGAGCGTCGCCGAAGATCACGCTGAGAACCGCGCCCGTCCAGGAATAGAAGAAATGCGATGCCAGCCGCGGCCATTCGTGAATGTTCTTCCAGCAGAACAGCACGTAGTTCTTCTTCAACACGGCCTGGATGCGTTCCTCGCCGAAGACTTTGCCAATCGTGCCCCGGTGCTGGTGGTAGACGGCGCTGCGAGGCTGGTACAACACCTTCCAGCCGCGCTTCCAGGCAAGATAGCCGAGGTCTGTGTCTTCCAGATAGAACGGATGGAGCAGCGGATCGAAGCCGCCCAGCTCGAGAAACTTCGCGCGGTCGAAAGCGCAGGACCCGCCGCCGCCGTAGAAACAGGGGAAGAGATCGTCGATGGCGGGGTCGATGCGATGCCCGACGCGCAGGCCGCCATCCTGCCACCAGCCCTGGGTGAGGCCGGTCTCCTCGCGGACTTTGTTCGGGTCCGCGAAGAAGATCTGGCAGGCGACGGAGAAGACCAGGGGATCGCGGAAGCCTTCGAGCAGCGGAGCGAGAAAGCCGGGGTCCACGCGCATGTCGTTGTTGAGCAGCACCACGATGCCGTTCCGGGCGGCGCGAATGCCCGCATTGGAACCACCGCCGAAGCCCAGATTGCGCGGCAGAGCGAGGAGTGTGACGCGCGGGAACGCGGCTCGGACAAAATCGGCGCTGCCGTCGGTGGAGCCGTTGTCGACTACCACGATTTCGTTTTCGGGGTTGCCGGCCAGCGCTTCGACCACCGAGGGGAGGAATTGCTCCAGCAGGTCTTTTCCGTTCCAGTTGGGGATTACAACCGACGCGGCTTGGTAAGAGGGCAAGCTAAAGCATGCCCCACCCGTGGTGGGGCATGCTTTAGCT
>JBAWDI010001021.1:0-4713 GCA_049590695.1 Bryobacteraceae bacterium | reverse complement strand
GATTGGGGGTGCCCTCTGGGCCGGGCCTTCTTGTGGCGCCGGTGGTCCTTCCACCGGCGCGGCCCCCTGCCCCGCCGCGCTAAACTTAACTACAAGCATGCGGACTATTCTGTGCTGGGCGGGCATTCCCGTCCTGGTGGCGCTCGCCTGGATCGCCGATGTCACAACCCCGGCGAAGAAGACTGCGACGCCCCCCAAGAAGACCGCCACGAAGGCGCCCGCCAAGAAGGGTGCCACGAAGGCCCCCGCATCGGCGGCAAAGAGGAAATCGGCCCCTTCGAAAGCCGGCCCCAGAACCGCCGCTTCGCGCCGCGGGAGAAAGGGGCCGCCCGCGAAGCGTGTCACGTGGCGCAACCGGCAACTGGCCCCGACGCCCCAGCGGTACAAGGAAATCCAGGACGCTCTGGCCGCCAAGGGCTACCTGAAACCCGAAGATGCCAACGGCGCCTGGAACCAGGCGTCGGTGGACGCGCTGAAGAGGTTCCAGGCCGGACAGAACCTCGATTCCACCGGCAAGATCAATTCCTTGTCGCTGATCGCCCTGGGGCTTGGCCCGAAGCGGGAGACACCGCCGCCCAAGCCCCCCGCTGAAGCTCCCCCCGCCCCATAGCCGCCACCGTCACCAAGCCTTGAAACATCCGCTGGGATCGCCGTGCCGGCCTTGGTGGGGCATGCTTTAGCTTGCCATTCGCTCTGTTCACCGCGAGCAGCAGGGGCTGGTGCTGATGATCTCGGGAAAGCCCGGCTTCTGCCCCGTATCCGCCGCGAAGTAGCGCTGTCCGGAGAGACTGCGATAGATGGCTCCGGCCACTCCCGCCGCCACCGGTCCGCTGGTGGCTCTGCTGCCGGCCAGCATGACCACGATCACAAGCTGGTGATGCCCGACTTCGTTGAACGACCCGAACCATCCCATGTGGCTCGCCAGGCGGAAATCCGTGCACGTGCCGGTCTTCCCGAAAATGGGCTCGCTCGGATCGTAGCCGGCGCGCCGGGCCGTGCCGTAATCCACCGCCGCGCGCATTCCCATCCTGATATCGGTAATGCCGTTGGGGGCCAGCTCAAGCGGGCGCTTCACCCTGGGCGCGAACTGGTCGATTTCCGCCTGCGTGCGTGGGTATTGCAGGTAGTAGAGCGTGCCGCCATTGGCGATCGCGGAGAGCAGCGCGGCCAGCTCCAGAGGTGTAATGGTAATGCCCTCGCCAAAGCTGGTCATCATGCCCACGCCGCCATTCTTGGGTGGCTCCGGCGGCAACATGCCGGGCTGTTCGCCGGGGATATCGAGCCCCGCCTTTTCGCTCAGCCCGAGCATCTGTGCGTAGCGCGTCACGCGCGCGAACCCCAGCCGCGTGCCCAGGATGTTGAAGTACTGGTTATTGGATTTGGCGATGGCCGTGGTGAGCGTGTAGGCGACGTGCCGGGCGGTGTAGATAGAGGTATCGAGGTCGACGATGTGCTCGCTCAGCGCCGCCAGCCCAGCCACCAGTTTGATGGTGGAGCAGGGCGTGAAGCCGGTCTTCAGACCCAGCCTCTGGTTCACCATGCTGAGCACCCGCCCGGTAGCCGGGTCCACCACCACCACGCTGCCGCTCTGCGGGCCAAGCGCCGCGACGGCCGCCCGGCGGATGGTCAGATCGTCGCCATCCACGTTATCGCCCTCCGTCGGGTCGACCGGCGGCGGCCGCTTCGCCAGTCTCTTCCTGGCCGGTACGCGGGTGGTCTTCTTAGCCTGCGTGGCCGTAAGACCGGCATTCTGGAGCAACCCCCCCAGAAGCAGCGGGACAAGGAAAAGCTTTTTCATGCGCGGCGTCGAGTCACATCGGGATCGATTTCAGACTACCAGATGTCATTATGGGGGATGGGAGAGGGACGCGTCAACCGGGGTATACTCGAATCGAATACGATGCCAGTCGAACACCTTCTTGCCACGCCCGGCCGGCGCGAGTTTCTGAAGCTGTTTGGCGCGGGAACCCTGGGTCTCGCGCTGCCCGGTGGATTCCTGTACGCCCAGGGGGCCGCGCCGAAGCCCTTGCGCGGTATCTTTCCCATCGCCCAGACCCCCTTCACCGCCGCCGGAAAGCTGGATGTGGATGGCCTGGTGGATGAGGTCCAGTTCGTGGACCGGGGCGGCGTGCACGGGTTCGTCTGGCCCCAGATGGTCAGTGAATGGCTGGCTCTCACGGAGCGGGAGCGGCTGCTGGGTATGGAGGCCATTGCCTCGGCCGGAAAGAAACTGAGACCCGCCATCGTGTTCGGCGTGCAGGCGGCCGATCTGGCTACTTCCTTGAAATTGGCGAAGCACGCCGCGGCAGTCGGCGCCGATGGCATCATCTCACTGCCGCCCTCGGAAAGCCTCACCCCGCGGCAGATGCTCGATTACTACAAGGCCATCGGCGCGGCCACCAGGCTGCCGCTATTCGTCCAGGCCGTGGGCGACATGGACATCGACTTGATCATGGCGATGTATAAGGCCATCCCCGCCATGCGTTATCTCAAGGACGAGGCTGGGGATGTGCTGGCGCACATCGTCGAACTGACCAGGCTGACGTCCGGCCACCTCAAAGTCATGACCGGCTCCCACGGGCGCAATCTGATCGACGAGATGCGCTGCGGTTCGTCGGGCTGCATGCCGGTGGCCGCATTCGCGGACCTCTACGCCGCCACGTGGGACCTCTGGCACCAGGGCAAGCACAAGGAAGCCATGGACATGCAGGGCAGAACCCTGCTCCTGCTGACCGAGGCGGGCATTTATTCCGGCGTCGAGCCGTTCAAGTACATTCTCTATCTGCGAGGCGTGTTTAAAACCTACGCCGCGCGCAAGGTATCGACGCCGGGCTTTGCCGCCGCCGCCAAGGCCGCCTCCGCCAGCTCCGGTCTCAGCCGTCCGCTGGACGAAGCCGGCAAGCAGTCGCTCAAAGAGACCGTCGATTATCTGCGGCCGTATTTCAGGGCGTAAGCTTTCGGCGGCCGGCTATCGGTGAGCCGCTGCGGCGGAACGCGGCTGATGCTGCGCGTTCATGCGCTCCACGACGATCTTCTTGGTGCTCTCCACCAGCGCATTGGCCTTGGGCATGGCATCCACGGCCTTGGCGACTTCCGGATCGGTCTGGGCGAAGACCCGGTCGCTCTCGTCGATGTTAAAAGCCGTGATGTACATTTCCCTGGCGAGATAGCGGGTAATCCAATCCCGGTCCTGTAGGAACTCGGATTCCGTGAAACTGGTGCCGTGCTGCACCAGGTAATCGTGGAATTGCTCCAGGAAGGCGGTGTCGGGCATCCAACCCTTCGGCAGGCTGGTGCTGTGCGAGCCAAAGTACCATCGCGCGAAGTTGAACAGGCCGGAGCGGCCGAGTTCCAGTTCCAGGCCGTCCATCTTGGGCGCTTCGTACTTTTCGTCGGGCGTAATGCCACCGCCGCCGTAGACCGTGCGGCCGCCCTCGGTCATCTTCACATCAAGCGGGTTCTTGGTGTCGTCGCCCTTGTGGAAGTAGTAATCGTAGAACGACCTGTTGGTGTAGTCGCGCTGAATCAGGCGGCCGCTGGGGGTGTAGAAGTGGGCCGTGGTCAGCGCCAGGCCGGTGTTTTCGCTGAGCGGGTAGACCGTCTGCACCAAGCCCTTGCCGAAGGTCCGGGTCCCCAGAATCCAGGCGCGGTCGTGGTCCTGCAGCGCGCCGGCCACAATCTCCGCCGCGGAGGCCGAGTACCCGTCCACCAACACCACGATGGGATATTCGTGCCCATGGTTCCCGTTGCGCGCCACATACGACTTCTCGGGCGACGAACGGCCATGGTGCGAGACAATCAGCGCCCCTTTCTCGAGGAAATGGTCGGCCACGTCCACGCCCTGGTTCAGCAACCCACCGGGGTTGTTGCGAAGGTCCAGCACCAGTCCCTTGATATTGTTCTCGCCCAAGCGCTTCAGGTTGTCGTCCAGGTCCTTGCCGGTGGTTTCGGCGAAGCTCAGGATCTTGACGTAAGCGATCCCCGGCTTTACCCAGAAGGCATCCTCCACGCTCTTGCGGCTGATGTCGTCGCGCGTGACCGTGAAGGTGAGGTTGTCGGCCGAACCTTCGCGCGAGACCACGATCTTGACCTTGGTTCCCCGGTCCCCCTTGAGCAGGTCGGCGATCTCGGTGGTGTTCAGGCCATCGGTGGGCTTGTCATCCACCATCAAAATGATGTCGCCGGGCCGCAATCCGGCTTTGTACGCGGGATAGCCCGGGAACGGCGCCTGCACTACGGTCTTGCCATTTCGCGCCTGGACCTGCATTCCCACTCCCGAGTAGCGGCCCCGCTGGTCTTCGCGAAGCTCCTTGTAATCCTTGGGATCGAAGAAGTTGGAGTGCGGATCGAGGGTCCGCAACATGCCCGGTATGGCGCCTTTGTAAATGGCCTTATCCGCGGAGACGGGTTCCGCAAAGTTCTGCTCCACCAAGGCGAGTACCTTGGTGAAACTCGCAACATCCTGATCCAGTTCCGCCGTATCGGAGGGGTCGGCCGCCTCCGCCTGGACCTGAGGCCCATAGAATCCGCCCGCGATGGAACAAACCAACACGATCAGCGGCAAAACCAATAGGCTACGCCTCTTTTGGGCCATTCGGAATCCGTCCTTCTAATGGAAAGTATACCGTACCTGACAGGGTGCCGAAAAGGGTCGGCCTACCCGCCACTGGGCAAGCTAAAGCATGCCCCACCACGGTGGGGCATGCTTTAGCT
>JBAWDI010001020.1:0-6939 GCA_049590695.1 Bryobacteraceae bacterium | reverse complement strand
CCAGCGGCTCCAGCAGATCCACCGGGTCTTCTAACTCGATTTGGTCTTCGAATTCGAGTGGCGGGTCGAGCGGCACGAGCTTGCGCTCCGCCTCGCCGCGCGCCAGTTCACGCAGCCGTAATCCTTCGGGACCGAGCCGCTCGGCAATGCCCAGCGGGGGAAGCGCGGCCAAATCGCGGAACCGGCGGATGCCC
Organism: Bryobacteraceae bacterium; assembly: GCA_049590695.1. Lineage (GTDB taxonomy): Bacteria > Acidobacteriota > Terriglobia > Bryobacterales > Bryobacteraceae > Fen-178. Next base: position 6,745 of record JBAWDI010001020.1, on the reverse strand, counting down.
CAACGCTCCAGGGTTTCCAGCAATTCCGGCGATGGGGCCAGCCCTGCGAGCGGCAGCGGTCCCAGGAACTTGGCCTCATCGCCTTGCGGGACGATGCTGACGCCCGCAAATCCGCGCGCCGCGCAGATGGCCGCATCGGGATTGGCGGCGAGCGCGATATTGGCTTTCACGCCGGTTTCCGCGGCCCGGCGCGCGATGGCCGCGGCCACGTCCTGCGGAAACCCCCAGAGACGCTCGAGGCCGGAAACATCCAGCGTCACCGTATCGGGCGCGGTCTGCTCCACCAGCGGCGAGAACTCGAACCCCAGCGCCGTCAGATTGCCGTTGCCGTGAAGACAGGCGAACATGTTTTACTCCGCGTGCGCACCCTCATGCCGCGCAGCAATTGCGAGGTGCCCCGCGCCCCCGACCACGTCACCCGCTCGCGCGCGCATTCCAGCACCAGCGAGGCGCAGGTTCTGGCGTTCGATTGCCGCGCCACCGTCACCAGCACGGTGGGGGTATGCTCCACCCCGCGGCGCAGACGGAACCACGAAGTGAGCGAGATGCGGCGCGCGGCGTTGGACGGCGTATCTCCCAGGTCCATTGCCACCAGTCCAAAACCGCCGCCCTGAATCAACAGATCGGCCGCTTTGAGCGCGCATTCGGCGTTGTGGTTGCAACGCACCCAGAGCACGCGTGGTAAATGCACCCCGGCCGCGGCGGCGGAGACGGGGTCGAAAGAGTCTTCCGCATCCACCAGCGCGCAGACCTCCTCGCGCGCGGTGGCCGCCGCCAGGATGGAAGCCAGCAAGCTGGTCCGGCCGGAAGAAGCCGGGCCGACGATTTCGGTGAGGCAGCCGCGCGGTAACGCGATTTCGGGAATCCCGCTGGGGACCAGTTCCGGTGACAGACGGGACACGCCAAGCATCGACTCAAACTGTTTTTTCAGAGCCGCCGCGCTCATCTATGTTCGCCTTTTCTTCGCCTACACTATATTTTTACAGGACGAATCCGGGTCTGTCAAGAAAGTACTTGACAACGCACATAATGTAATGTATAAATTACTTTATGTTAAAGGAGACTTACATGTCAGATTCGGAAAAGTGGGCGTGGTGGGCGCTGGGAGTGGTGGTGCTGACCATCGCTGCGTATGGCGCCTTCGTCGCATTTATTGGGTACGGTCCGGCTACCTCTGCGGTTTTTGCGCTGTTAGCGCTGACCGCACTCCCGGCGTCCAGCCGGCGCTATTTCACAGGCCGAACCCACGATGAACGGGAGCGCGCGATTGCCAACAAGGCGTTGCTAGCGGGTTTCCGCGCGTTCTGGGTGGCGTTCGTTGGCCTCACTGTCGCGATCGGTTTCATCAAGGGATGGGACGCTACCCTGACCGTGCCGGTCTGGGCTCTCGCGCAAACCATCTGGTGGGCGGTGATTCTCGTCCTGGGCGTGCAAGCCCTGACGACCATCCTGCTCTACCGCGGTGGACCCCATGCCTAACCCGGAACCGGAAATCAAAAACCACATCCGCCGGCTCCGTTTCGACCATGGAGAGATGACCCAGGATCAACTGGCGAAACAGGCGGGCGTGACGCGCCACACCATCATGGCGCTGGAAGCGGGCAAGTACTTCCCCTCGCTGCTTCTGGCCTTCCGCATCGCGCGGGCTTTCGGAGCGCCTGTCGAGCAGGTGTTCGAGTATGTGGAGCAGAGCCCCGACCTGCCTCCACGGTAGAGGCTCACGCCACCGGGTTGCGCAACACGCCGATCCCCTCGATCTCCACTTCCACCACATCCCCCGGCGATAATTTGCGGGTGGCGCCCGGCGTTCCCGTATAGATGATATCGCCGGGCATGAGGGTGACCCAGCCGCTGACCCAGCTCACGATGCTCGGGCAATCGAAGATCAGGTCCGAGGTGGATTGCCGCTGCACCACCTCGCCGTTGAGCCGCGTCTGGAGCGGCAGGTTGCCGTAATCCAGGCCGGTGGCGATGGCCGGTCCCAGGGGTGCGAAGGTGTCCGACCCCTTGGCTCGCCACCACTGCAAATCCCGCTGCTCGCCGTGCTGCCAGTTGCGCTCGCTGACGTCGTTGCCGCAAGTGACGCCGAAGATGGCGGCGCGCGCCTCGTCGGGCGATGCGTTCTTCACCGGTTTGCCGATTACCACTACCAACTCGCCCTCGTAATGAACGTCGGTGGCGCCGCTGGGGATCGCTATTGGCTCACCGGGGTCCTGGAGCGCCGTCACCGGCTTGTAGAACATTTCCGGATGTGCAGGCTGCGGGCGGCCGCCCAGGTGGCTCCTGTAATTCAGGCCCACGCCCATGATCTTGGCCGGCTGGCAGGGAGCCAGCAGCTTCACATTGGAGAGCTTGTGGAAAGCGCCGGTTTCGGCGTGGCTGCCAAAGAGTCCGCCGTGCATCTCGTGAATGGTGTCACCGTGGAGGATGCCGTAGGACACCCCCGCCGCGGAACGATAGCGAACAAACTTGATCACGCTCCGAACATTGTAACGCCCCTACCGCATCACTTACTGCCGTACTCCACCAGTAGCATTTGCCCGTCTTTCACCGCTCCGACGCCGGCGGCGTACCACTTGTGGTCGGCCATGTTCTTTTCGAGCGCGCTGGTCTCCAACGTTTGGATGCATTTCTCGAACGTTCCGGCGGGAGTCGAAACCCGCTCGCTCGCGGAGACAATCTCCGCGCGGTCCAGTCCCACTCCCGGCGCTTGCTCCTGGTAGAACCTCTGGCCGACCCTTGGCTTGCCGGGCATTATCAGGCCGAACTTCGCGCCTTTGACTCCCGAGAGCCACGCTCCTTCGTGGCCGGTCACTTTCCCGTTGCGATAGACGTCCACGTCCTCGCCGAAGTAGTAGACGTCGTTGGTCACTGAGTCGATGGCGTAGTAGTCGCGCGTCAGTTCGATGAGTTGCCCGTTCTTCATCTCGCGGTCTTCAACCACCCGCGTTTCCACGCCATCGATGAGCTTGGTCTCATTCAACACGGTGACTGTGTCCGTGTCGTTTCCGTTCTTGTAGGAGAGTTGGTAGCCGGGGGTCAGGATGAAGTAGGGATTCGATCCTTTGCCCCCCAGCGTCTTCTTGTCGACCGGGAAGACCGATTGCCAGTCCTTGCCCGTCTGCGCCCGGGGCGTCGCCGCGCCCAGCAGCAGAAGCACGATGGCCAGCGGCGCGGCTTGCATCAGTCCTTCACCTCGGTGCCATCCGGCTTCACCAGCACTTCGAGCTTCTTTCCAGCTTTGCTGGTGTAGGCGGCTTCGTAGAAGGTCGCGCCGCCCCTGATCATGGTCTCCACCATGCCAATCTTTCCGCCTGCGGCCTTCTTTTCAATCGCCGCCTTGGCCGCGGCGGGGATACTCTCGATCGCGGTTTCTTCTTCCACTTCAGTGACAACGCCTTTGACATCCACCAGGAAGTCCCGATGCTTTCCGTTCACCATGGTTTCCACCTCATAGGTGGTTTTGCCCTTCTCTGTTTCCGTGGAAAGGCCCTTGATCTCCGCGCTTTTGGTCTGCTCTTGGACGGTTTTCTGAACCGCCGCAGGCAGGTCCTTCATCTGTAGCTTTTTCTCGGCTGCCGTGGCGGCGCCGCCGAGCGCTGCGATTGCAAGCATGATAGTGAATGTTCGCGTCATGTATGTCTCCTGGTTCAACCATAATCCCCGGATCTGAAAATCCCCTGAAACTACTGCCCCGGCCGGGGGGACATGCGGCGCGAGGGCGAGGGACCCAGAGGGTACACCCTCGCCCCTATGACGGTACGGTGTTGGGGACGGGCGGCCCAGAGGGCACCCCGCGGCCCGAAGCGCCGAGGAACCAATCGGACGGTTGCGGAACTACGCTTTCAAAGTGAGCGAGAAGCGCGCGCCGGCGCCGGGCGCGCTCTCGACCGTTATCTCGGAACCATGCGCCTGCGCGATGCCCTGGGCGATGGACAACCCCAGTCCGAACCCCGATCCGCTTCCGCGCGCCCGATCGCCGCGGTAAAAGCGTTCGAAGATGTGGGGCAACGCGTCGGCCGCAATGCCCTCGCCGGTGTCCTCCACCACCAGCACCGCGCCACCGTTTTGGGCCGCGGCCGTGACCGTCACCGTGCCGCCCGCCGGCGTATGTTTCAGAGCGTTGTCCACCAGGATCAGCAGCAGCCTGCGGATTCCCGCGGCATTGGCGGAGGCCGGCACGGCCTGTCCGCCGGTCGCGGTCTTGAGGCAGATTCCCTTTTCCGCGGCAAGCCCCTTGTTCTGATGCACCACATCGTTCACCAAGTCGTTCAGATCGGTGGCGGCCAGCGGCATGTCGAGCCCGCGGGCATCCGCGCGCGCCACCGTCAGCAGCGACTCGGTGAGCGCCGTCATGTGTTCCGCTTCGACCTCGATGGCGCGCAGCGACTCCCGGTATTCCTTCGGTTCGCGGTCGCGCCGCAAGGCCAACTCGGCGGTGGCGCGGATCACGGCCAGCGGCGTGCGCAGTTCGTGGGATGCGTCCGCGGTGAACTGCCGGATGCGCTTTACGGCGACCTCCAGGCGCTCCAGCACTTCATTCCACGTCTCCGACATGCGTTGCAGCTCGTCTCCGGTACGCGGCGCCGCCACCCGCTGGGCGAGATTCTGCGCGCTGATCGACCTGGCGACGCGGGTGATTTCGTCCACCGGCCGCAGAGCCCGCGAGCTGAGCCAGTAGCCGCCCAGACACGCCACCCCCAGAACCACGGGAATGATCAGGAACAGAAGGCGGCGGAAATCCCGCATCACCGCGAACGTGTCGTCGAGAGAGTCCGCCACCAGCGCGTCATACGTTTGCCCGGCGCATGCGAGGCGGGCCGTGAAGACGCGGAAGGGCCGGCCCGCCAGATTCACCGTGCGGCGCGCGGACCGCCCAGCAGCGGAATCCCGCGGAAAGACCGCCTGATTGGGCAAGGGCAGGATAAAGGCGCCGGAAGCGTCCCGCAATTGGATGAAGCTGCCGTCGGGAATCTCGCCGACGAATTCCGACAGCTCCTGCTTGAGTTGGCTGCGATCCTTGATATCGTTTTCCGCTCCCAGCGCGCTCCGCAGACCCTGTACCCGCTGCGCCAGGCGCGTGTCCACCCCTGCCATCAAACGCCGCTCGAGCGCCAGCCACATACCCAATCCGAACAGCGCCAGGCCCAGCAGCAGAACCGCCGAGTACCAGGCGGTCAGCCGCAGGCGTATGGAAACTCTCGTCATTCCGCCCCCGGCCTCAGAGAATACCCGACGCCGCGAACGGTGCGGATCACCCGGCCCTGCCCGGGCTCTTCGAGCTTGGCCCGCAGCAGTCGGACGAAGGCATCGAGAGTGTTGCTTTCAACGTCCGAGGTTCCGCCCCAGACTCCTTCCATCAGCGTGTCGCGCGTAACCACCAGGCCCGCATTGCGCATCAGCACTTCCAGGATGGTGTACTCGGTGCGCGTGAGGCTAATCGCGTGGCCGCCGCGCCGGACTTCCCGCGTGCCCTGATTCATGGAAAGACCGGCCGCCTCCAGGCACACCGGCTGGGGGATCGGCCCGCGCCGTCCCACGGCCCGCACCCGCGCCAGCAGGACCTCGAATGAAAAGGGCTTGGTGAGATAGTCGTCGGCTCCCAGATCCAGGCCTTCCACCACGTCGTGAGTCGAATCGCGAGCGGTCAGCATCAGGATGGGCGTCTGGTTCCGCCGTGCGCGAAGCTGCCGGGCGATTTCGAAGCCGCTGATACCGGGCAGCATCACATCCAGAATCAGCAGGTCGAACCCGCCGTTCCTGGCCAGGTCGAGTCCCTCGCGGCCATCCAGCGCAACCGTCACCACGTGTCCATCTTCCGTCAGGCCTTGCCGCAGCAACTCCGCCATTCGGTGTTCGTCTTCGACTACCAGGATTCGCATGGCACCCGATTCCTATCGTAAGCCGGCAATCTGAAGATTTTCTGAATCGCCTCAACCGCCACCGCCGCCGCACGCTATACTTGTTCTCGATCGGGAGGACTCATGGAATCGCACGTAAAAATACTCGGCACCCTGCACATCGTGTTCGGAGCGCTCGGAATACTCGTGGCCGTCGGCTTCTTGCTCCTGTTCGGCAGCATCGCCAGTGTGGTCAGCCTCTCCGGCTCCACCAGCGCCCGCGACGCGGCCATCGCCGTCCCCATTCTCGGCGGCATCGGCACCATTCTCTTTGTGGTGATCGGCGCCATCTCGCTGCCCGGTCTCATCGGCGGCATCGGGTTGCTCAAGCTCGCGCCCTGGTCCCGCATCTTCATGATCGTGATCTCCGCCCTCGACCTGCTAAGCGTCCCCATCGGAACCGCGCTGGGGATCTACGGCATCTGGGTGCTGACGCGGCCCGAGACCGAAGCGCTGTTTGCGCGGCAGCGCTATCAGCCGATGGCATAGCCACCTAACACGGCGTATCCGGGGATCAAGGTCTATAAAACCGCTGGACGCCAACGAGGCGGTGGAAATGCTGTTTCTGGCGGCGCGGCGACGGCGTGCCCGAAGCGCGGGAGGCCTCCACGGCGCTTACGTTTTCAAGCCGTTCCGCGAAAACGGAAAGCCGAAAAGAGTGCTGGCCATCAGCGGCGGCCAGGCGATGAACAACGCGCTGGAGATTCTGCCGGAGATTGAGGAGCGGTTCGAAATAGGTTGCCGGCCGCGTGATGTAGTGCCCTCGCGTGGAACCGCTCCCTTAAAAGCCGTGAAAGAATGGGCAAGCTAAAGCATGCCCCACACCGGTGGCGCATGCTTTAGCT
>JBAWDI010001019.1:0-3112 GCA_049590695.1 Bryobacteraceae bacterium | reverse complement strand
CTGTTCGCCCTCGTCGGGGAGTACCCGGACTTTCCATTCGGCCGCATTCTTTACCCGTCGGCTGCTCTGCTGGCGGCCGGTGTAGCCTACATGGTCGTCGATCTTCCGAGCGCGGGCGGCGCACGCTGGCCGCAGGCTCGATTCCTTCTCTTCGGATTGGCCCCCATGTTACTCTCCGCAATCGGTTTCTCGCTGTACTGGGCTTGGATGGGCTACCTTCAATCGGAGCCCGGGCCAGCCAGTTGCGTCGTATATGGCATCGGCGTCATGGCCGTGGGCGTGGCCGCCGGGTTGGCGATCGCATTGTTGAAACGCCGCCCATTCCATCGGGAGTGGCTGTGGAAAGGCCTGATGTTTTCGGTTGTGACCGGGGCCGTGGGCGGCCTGCTCGCCTTCTGGATGACCTGGCTGTTCACCGATCCCGCCACCCAAAACCTGTATGACGAGCGGCTGTACGCGTGGCTCTCATTGCCGGCGCTCCTGGGCATTTTCGCGATGGCTCAGGGCCTGCTCGTAGCCTTGACCAGCACCATGACGGAAGACGAAGACCGCGAATGGTGGGCGCGCTCCCTGGCATGGCTCTTCATCTCCCTGGTTTGTTATTTCGCCTTCAGTGGCGTGGTCCTGATGACGCCGGTACTGGTGGACAAGCTTCCGTCGATCGGGTGGCAATCCCTGGCCACGGCCGCCGCCGGTTTCATCGCCAGCAGGCTGGGATTGAGTTCGGGCGTTAGCGCGACCAAAGAAGGCAAGGAGGCTAGTCCCCCGGCATCCGTTCCCCAAGTCGTGTCGCGATTCGCTCCGCGGCTCGCCATACCGGTGTTCCTGCTGCTCCTAGTCGGGCTGATCGCCACTTTCAATGAAAAGGCCAGCCACCAGCTCACGGTGTGGATACAGAATCCGCCGCCCTGGAACCCCTTCGCCGCCGTCCCGGAGCCTAATCCCGTGCTGATGGAACTGTTGCTGGCGGCGATCCTCGCCATCCCCGCGTTGATTCTTTCCAGGTTCATCGACGCCAACAAGTTTTCGCTGCACGCCATGTATCGCGTGCGGCTGATCCGGGCGTTTCTGGGAGCGTCCAACAGCCGGCGGAAGCCGCACCCGTTCACCGGGTTCGACCCCAGCGACAACGTGCGCATCGCCGATTTGCCCGCCCGGCCGCTGCACGTAGTGAACGCGACGTTGAACCTGGTCAAGGGCGAAAACCTGGCGTGGCAGCAGCGCAAAGCGGAGTCCTTCACATCGACGAAATACCGCACCGGGAGCTGCCGGCTGGGATACCAGGAATCGCGGCTGTACGGCGGCCGGGTTTCGCTCGGCGGCGCCATCACGATTTCCGGCGCGGCCGCCAACCCCAATATGGGCTACGCTTCCTCGCCGCTCCTGAGCATGATTATGATGCTGTTCAATGCGCGCCTGGGAGTCTGGCGCCCTAACCCTGGCGAGCCTGGCAAAGGGCACTGGTCCAAGCCGGGTCCCACCTATTCCGTCAGGCCGTTCATCGACGAGGCGTTCGGGCTTACCGACGACGAAAACGCCTGGGTGAACCTTTCCGACGGCGGTCATTTTGAAAATCTAGGCCTCTACGAGATGGTGCTGCGGCGATGCGCCACCATCATCGTGGTGGATGGATCGGCGGACCCGTCCTTCCACTTCGACGACCTGGGCAACGCCACTCGAAAGATTCGCATCGACCTGGGCATCCCGATTGAATTCCCCCACGGCGTCGCCATCGCCAAAGAGATCACGGCGGAATCCAAGCACTGCGCCTCCGGACGGATCGCCTATAGCGCGGTGGACGGGCCAGGCGTGGAGGATGGACACCTGATCTACATCAAGACGTCGCTCACCGGCAATGAGCCCGAGGACGTGCTGAATTACGCGGCCCAGAACCCCTCGTTTCCGCACCAGCCCACCAGCGACCAGTGGTTCGATGAGTCCCAGTTCGAAAGCTACCGCCGCCTGGGCCTCCACGTGGTGGAAGAGATCTTTCAATTCCGCGACCATCTGGCTTCCGTCGGCCAGTTCACGGAGGCGGTCCGAAAATACCTCAGACCTCCCGCAGCCGCTCCGCAGCCGCCTCCGGCGTAATGTCGCGCTGCGGCGTGGCCAGCATTTCATAACCGACCAGGAACTTGCGCACGGTGGCCGAGCGCAGGAGCGGCGGATAGAAATGCAGGTGCAGGTGCCATTCCTGGTGCTCGAGGCCGTCGGTGGGCCGTTGGTGGATCCCCATCGAGTAGGGGAACGAAACGTGGAACAGGCGGTCGTAGCGCGCCGTGGTGCGCTTCAGGATGTCGGCCAGGCCGTCGCGCTCGGCGTCCGAGAGCCGGTCAATCGACGGCAGGTGCCGTTTGGAAACCACCGCCGTCTCGAACGGCCAAACTGCCCAGAACGGAACCACCGTCAGGAAGCTGTCGTTCTCTTCCACCACGCGGTCGAGCGCAGCCCGCTCGAGTTTCAGGTACTTGCAGAGAAGGCATCCGCCGCGCTCCTCGAGCCATGCCCGCTGGGACGCCTGTTCCTTGGCGACTTCGTTCGGCAAGGAGCGGCTCGACCAGATCTGGCAATGCGGGTGCGAATTGCTCGCGCCCATCATGGCGCCCCGGTTCTCGAAGATCTGCACGTAGTTGATAATGGGATTCGACCCCAGATCGGTATACTGCTCCACCCAGACGTCCACCACTTTCCGCAGGGCGGCCTGTTCCATGCCGGCGATGGTGAGGTTGTGCCGCGGCTGGAAGCAGACTACCCGGCAGATGCCGGGTTCGGATTCGGCGATGAGTAATCCGCCCTTTTCGTATCGGTCCACCGGCGTCGTTGGCTTGAGCGCCGCGAAATCGTTATCGAAGACAAATGTGGAAGTGTAATTGGGATTGCGCACGCCGCCCGCGCGCGCATTGCCCGGACAAAGATAGCACTGCGGATCGTACTCCGGCTCGGGAGCGGCGCCGCCGGTCTCCACTTGCCCCTGCCACGGCCGGGCGGTGCGCTGCGGAGACACCAGCACCCATTCGCCGGTGAGCGGGTTATAGCGCCGATGAGGGTCTAGCTTCCAATCGAACATGAACTTCCATGTTAGCCCGTGGCGCCGGCGTTACGGATGACGAAC
>JBAWDI010001018.1:0-1655 GCA_049590695.1 Bryobacteraceae bacterium | reverse complement strand
CCTCACATGGGTTCACGGCCCGCACAACTTCACCTTCGGCGGCGATTACCGCCGGCAGCAATTCAACCAGTTCGCCGATTCCAACGGGCGCGGCACCTACACGTTTACCGGCTCCGCCACCAGCCTGCTGGTGAATGGCATCGCTCAAAGCGGCACCGGTTACGATCTGGCCGACTTCCTGCTGGGCATGCCGGCGACGAGTTCCATCCGCTACGGCAACCCCGACGAGTACCTCCGCGGTTCGGGCTATGACTTCTTTGTGAACGACGACTGGCGCATCGCTCCCCGGTTCAGCCTCATTCTGGGACTTCGCTGGGATTACGCCACGCCTGTGACCGAGTTGTACAACCGCCTCGTGAATCTGGATATCGCACCCGGCTACTCGGCGGTGACGGCGGTGGAGGCGGGGCAGACGTCGCGCTCCCTGATTCATCCGGACCGCAACAACATTTCGCCCCGGCTGGGATTTGCATTGCGGCCTCTGACCAACGGATCGCTGGTGGTGCGCGGCGGATATGGGATCTACTACAACACTTCGGTCTACAGCCTCATCGCCGGCAACATGGCGCAACAGCCGCCCTTCGCCCAGGCGTTGAGCGTCTCCAGTTCGGCTGACAATCCCCTGAGCATCCAGAACGGTTTCCTGGCGGCGGCGAACCAGACGCTCACGAATACTTATGCCGTCGAGCCGAACTACCGGATCGGGTACGCGCAGAGCTGGAGCCTCACCGTTCAGCACGATCTGCCTTTTTCCTTCTTCGGCACAGCCGGCTACCTGGGGACCAAGGGCACGCGGCTCGATCAGCAGTTCATACCCAACTCGGTGGCGCCCGGAGCGACGGAATCGGCGCTGCCGCACGGTTTCATTTACGAAACTTCCAACGGCAACTCCATCTATCACGCGGCGCAGTTCCAACTGAACCGCCGCTTCCATAGCGGCATCATGGCGCACGCGTCGTACCAGTTTTCGAAATCGATCGACGACGCCGGGACCGGTGGGCGCGGCCAGGGCAATACGCCGGTGGCGCAGGACTGGCTCGACCTGGCGGCCGAGCGCGCGCTTTCCAGCTTCGATGCGCGGCACAACCTCTCCATGCAATTGCAGTATTCGACCGGCATGGGAATCAGCGGCGGCACGCTCTCTAATGGCTGGAAAGGTGCGCTTGTGAAGGACTGGACCGTCAGCGGAAATGTGAGCCTTCACTCGGGAACGCCGTTCACCGCCAGCGTCGGCGGGAACCTTTCGCAAGTTGGCGGAACGGCAGTCGCCAATACCGTCCGGGCCAGCGCCACGGGGCTGCCGGTGGAAGTTTCCGGATTGCTGTTCAACACGGCGGCGTTCACCCAGCCGGTGGCTGGCGAGTGGGGAAATGTGGGAAGAAACACCATCCCGGGGCCGACCACGTTTTCGCTCGATGGGTCGCTGGGACGGGTTTTCCGATTGGGCGAGCGGCGCAGCATCGATTTGCAGTTTCAGGCGCAGAACCTTCTGAACCGGGTCACCATTACGAATTGGGGAACGGTGCTGGGGTCGAGCAACTACGGCCTGGCCACCGGCGCGGCCGCCATGCGCAAGCTCACCATTAACTTGAGGTTTAGATTCTAATGTGGGGCAGGATGGCATCCTGCGCGGCGATTGGCAATCGCCGCGCGGG
>JBAWDI010001017.1:0-2489 GCA_049590695.1 Bryobacteraceae bacterium | reverse complement strand
GGCAGATCGACGAGCGCTACAAGGGCATCGAAGCCTTCGCCGAGATCGGCGAATTCATCAACCAGCCGGTAAAGACCTATTCGAGCGGCATGGTGGTGCGGCTGGCCTTCGCCGTGGCCATCAACGTCGACCCCGAAATCCTGCTGGTGGACGAGGCCCTGGCCGTCGGCGACCTCTATTTCCGCCAGCGCTGCATGCGCAAGGTTCACGAGATGCGCACGCGAGGCATCACCATCCTGTTCGTTTCGCACGCGGTCGCCGACGTCAAGGCGATCGGCGACCGGGCTCTCTGGCTGGAGCACGGCCGCGTGGTCGAGATCGGCGACCCGGACCGCGTGGTGGCCCGGTACCTCGCCGCCATGGTCGAGAAGGACTCCACCTACCTTCAGATCAAGGCTGGGACCGAAGCCAAGCGCGCGAGCGCCGGACCAGTGCGTGCGCCGGAGGTGGTGGAGACCATTCCCAACGTCGACCACCGTTACGGCGATGGCCGCGCCGAGGTGCTGGGCATCGCGGTTCTCGACGAGCAGGGCCGGCCGCTGCACATGCTCGACCCCGGGTCCAGCATCCTGGTGCGCATCAGCGTGCGCGCCAAGGAAGAAGTGCCCCTGCCGATGGTCGGGTTCATGCTGCGCAACCAGTTGGGTATGGATTTCTCGGGCACCAACACGGCGCGGGAAGGCCACGAGCTGGCGCCCATGCAAGCCGGCGACATCTATACGGTGGATTTCTATCTCGAGCTGCCGGAGCTGTATCCGGCATCGTTTTCCTTTTCGCCGGCCGTGGCCGACGGCACGCTGCTCGGCTACCGGATGTGCGACTGGATCGACAACGCCGTGGTGCTGCAGATGGGCCGCTCCGAGGCCCAGATCTACGGTTACATCCATCTCCCCTGCCGCGTGGAAGTCAATTCCCGCGTGAAGCGCGAACCGCTCCTGGAGAAACGCATTGGCTGAGTTTACGGGCGAACGGATCATCCCCGGGAAGGTTGACGTCGATCTGCTCAACGAACACGTGGCGCGCTACACCTTCGCGGCGCGCCTGGCCCGGGGCAAACGCGTGCTGGACGCCGGCTGCGGCGCCGGTTACGGTTCGGCGGAACTGGCGCAGGTGGCCGATTCCGTGGTCGGCGTGGATCGCGCCGCGGAAGCCATCGACTTCGCGCGGGCCGGCTATGCCCTCCCCAACCTGCGGTTCGAGCAGGCATCTTGCGAGGCCCTGCCCCACCCCGGCGGCAGCTTCGACCTGGTGGTGGCCTTCGAAGTCATCGAGCACCTCGAGAACTGGCGCGAATTCCTGCTGGAAGCGCGGCGCGTGCTGGCGCCCGCCGGACAGCTCGTCGTTTCCACGCCCAACAAGCTCTACTACACCGAATCGCGCGGGCCCACCGGCGCCAACCCGTTCCACGTGCACGAGTTCGATTTCGCGGAGTTCCAAAGCGAGCTGCGCGGCGTCTTTCCGCACGTTTCCATGTACCTGGAGAATCACGTCGAAGGCGTCACGTTTCAGCCACACGAAGCCGGCCAAACGGTGGAGGTGCGGGTGGACGCGGGCGACCCCGCGCCGGACGAGTCGCACTTCTTCGTGGCGGTCTGCGCCCATCGCCGCCAGCTTGGCAACCCCACTTATGTCTACGTGCCGCGGGCCGCTAACGTGCTTCGCGAGCGGGAGCGGCACATCGCGCTGCTCGCGGGGGAACTGGCCACCAAGGACGAATGGCTCGACAAAGCCCAGGAGGATCTCGCGGAATTCGATCGTCTGTCCCGCCAGCAGAAGGAAGAGCTGGAACGCAGCAACCAGTGGGCCGAGACGGTGAACCGGGAGATCGAGGAGCGGCGCGCGCGCATCGTCGAGCTGCAGGAGGAGTTCGCGCGCGAGCAGGAGAGCGCGCGGAAGGTGATTGAAGGCCAGGAGGAGGAGCTGAAGCGCAGCAACCAGTGGGCCGAGGCGCTCAACCGGGAACTCGAGGAGCGGCGCGCGCGTATCGTCGAGCTGCAGGAGGAATTCGCGCGCGAGCAGGAGAACGCGCGCCGGGTGGCCCAAGGCTACGCCGCCAAAGTGGCCGCCCTGGAGCTTGACATTCGAGACAAGACGCGGTGGGCCATCGACACCGAGACCCGCCTGACCGCCGAGCTGCGCGCGCAGACGGAACATCTGGGCACCGCGGTGGAGGCGCTGCACCACACCGAAAAGGAACTCGAGGAGCGCACCGCGTGGGCGCTCCGTTTACAGGACGAGGCGCGCCGGCTGGAAGAGCAGGTCGCCTTGTTCCGCGCTTCCCGTTGGGTGAAGCTGGGCCGCACGGTCGGTTTAGGCCCCGTTTGACATGCTTCTGCTGAAACGCCTGGTCCGCGCGCTCCCGCTGCTGTTGCTGTCGCCCGTGCTGATGGCGATCAGTTTCGTGGCGCTGCTGCTGACCGATTTGCTGCGAAAGATGTGGGGCGGGCAAGCTAAAGCATGCCCCACCACGGGTGGGGCATGCTTTAGCT
>JBAWDI010001016.1:0-3344 GCA_049590695.1 Bryobacteraceae bacterium | reverse complement strand
GGTGGGGCATGCTTTAGCTTGCCCATTCTTTCACGGTTTCTACCCCAGCAGCCTCGCCGCGGGCTTGGCGAAGTACGTGAGAATGACTCCCGCGCCGGCCCGCGCGATCGAGGTCAGGCTTTCCATCATGGCCCGGTCGTGATCGATCCAGCCGTTGCGCGCGGCGGCCACAATCATCGAGTACTCGCCGCTTACCTGGTAGGCCGCGATGGGCACGTCGAACCGTTGCCGCGCCTGGCTGATCAGGTCGAGATACGGCATGGCCGGCTTCACCATGATGATATCGGCGCCTTCCTCGATATCCAGCTCGATTTCCCGCATGGCCTCGCGCCCGTTGGCCGGATCCATCTGGTAGCTGCGGCGGTCGCCAAACTGGGGAGCCGATTCGGCGGCCTCGCGGAACGGCCCGTAGAAGACGGAAGCGAACTTGGCGGCGTAGGCCAGGATGGGGGTCTTATCGAAACCGTTGGCGTCCAGCGCCTGGCGGATGGCCCACACGCGGCCGTCCATCATGTCGGAGGGCGCCACCATGTCGGCCCCGGCGCGCGCGTGGGAGAGCGCGGATTTGGCCAGCCATTGGAGCGTGGTGTCGTTATCCACGTCGCCGTCCTTGACGTAGCCGCAATGCCCGTGGCTGGTGTATTCGCAATTGCAAACGTCGGTCACCACCAGCAGTTTGGGCGTCTCCTTGCGAATGGCGCGGATGGCGCGCTGCACGATTCCGTTCTCGTCGTACGCGCCCGTTGCCATGTCGTCCTTGGATTCCGGCAGCCCGAAGAGGATGACGCCGCCGATGCCCAGCGACTGCACCTCGGCGCACTCTTCGACGAGCTGGTCGATAGACATCTGGTAATTCCCCGGCATGGCGCCGATTTCGCGGCGCACGCCTTCCCCGGGACAGACGAACAGCGGCAGAATGAACTGCACCGGATGGAGGCGCGTTTCGCGCACCAGGCTGCGCAGAGCCTCGGTGCGGCGGAGGCGGCGAAGGCGATGTATGGGGAAGGGCATCTTATCCGGATTGTAACTCTTGGCCGAGGGGGGCCTTGACAACCCCACGCGCCCGTATAGAATAGGACTCATCTACAGCGTTGTCTATGCAAACCGCCTGTGAGCATGCCCACACCCGGATTATTGCCCGTCGGGACGGCGTGGACTACGTGGAATGTCTCGATTGCCGCCAGATCTTCGAGGCCGAAGACCTCGAACCCCTGAAAGCCGACGAAGAAGAAGAATAGCGCCGGCGATCTTCCCCGGCTGGCCAAGTCACCGGCGACAAGGGGGTGCCCTCTGGGCCCGGCGCTACGTGTGCGCTAGCATGGAGGGACATGCACGATCTTTCCTATTTCCGCAGCAACTTCGACCGGATCGCGCAACGCCTCGCCACCCGCGGCGACGTTTCCAGTCTCGACCGGTTCCGCGAGCTCGATGGGAAGCGGCGCGCCGCCATCTCGCAATCCGAACAGTTGAAGGCCCGGCGCAACGCTGAAAGCGCCGAGATCGCGCAATTGAGGCGCGGGGGCGCGGATACCACCGCGCGGCAGGCGCAGATGCGCGCCATCGGCGGCGAGATTTCGTCGCTCGACGAGCAGGTCAAATCCCTCGATGAAGAGTTCCGGGAGTTGCTGGCCGGCATTCCCAACATTCCCCACGAATCCGTGCCGGTGGGCAAAGACGCCGACGACAACGTCGAAGTGCGGCGCGTGGGCCAACCGCGAGAATTCGACTTTGAGCCGAAGGCCCACTGGGACCTAGGCCCGGAACTGGGCATTCTCGACCTCGAGCGCGCCGCCAAAATCACCGGTGCCCGTTTTGCCCTTTACTGGGGCTTGGGCGCGAAGCTCGAGCGCGCGCTCGTCAACTTCATGCTGGATGTGCACACGCGCGAGCACGGGTATACGGAGGTGCTTCCGCCGTTCCTGGTGAACTCCGCCAGCCTGTTCGGCACCGGCCAGTTGCCCAAGTTCAAGGAGGACCTGTTCAAGTGCGAGGGGCACGACCTCTGGCTGATCCCCACGGCGGAAGTTCCCGTCACGAACATCTACCGCGATGAAACCCTGGAAGCCGATGCCCTGCCGATCAAGCTGTGCGCCTACACGCCCTGTTTCCGCAGCGAGGCCGGCTCCTACGGCCGCGACGTGCGCGGCATCATCCGCCAGCACCAGTTTCAGAAAGTCGAGCTGGTGAAGTTCACGCGGCCCGAGGCGAGCTACGACGAACTCGACCAGCTCACCGCCGACGCCGAAGACATTCTGCGCCGCCTGGACCTGCCGTTTCGCACCGTCGTCTTGTCGACCGGCGATATGGGATTCTCTTCGGCCAAAACTTACGACATTGAAGTCTGGCTACCCGGCCAGAACGGCTACAAGGAGATCTCCTCCTGTTCCAACTTTGAGGCCTTTCAGGCGCGCCGCGCGGGTATCCGTTTCAAGAGCGGGAAGAAATCGGAGTTCGTCCACACGCTGAACGGCAGCGGCCTGGCGGTGGGCCGCACGTGGGTGGCGATTATCGAGAACTACCAGCAGAAGGACGGCATCGTGGTGGTCCCGGAAGCGTTGCGCCCTTACCTCAACGTAGAAGTGATCCGCCCATGAACTTCGAGCTCATTGGAAACCTGGTCCGGCTCCGCTACAAGCTGCTGTGGGCCAAGACGCGCTCGCGCAACGGCCGCATCGCGCTTTTCATGGTCTGCTATCTGCTGCTGGTGCTGCTGATCGCGGTGCTGGCTTCGGGAGGATTCGGCGCCGCGCTTGTGGCCGTGCGCACCGGCAAGGCCGAATTCGTGGCGCAGGCCGTGCTCTCGAGCTTGTACGTGCAAGCCGTGGTGGCCGCCGTGGTTCTAGGCTTCGGCGTGAACGCTATCTTCTCGGAGGCCCAGCTCCGCCGCTATCCGCTCAAGGCCCAGGAGCGGCGCGTGGCCAGGCACGTCATCGGCATTCTCGATCCCTTTTGGTTTCTGATCCTGGCGCTCGAGTTGGGGCTGGTGGTGGGGCTTTACGTCGCCAGCGCCGCGTCTTTCTGGCTGGGGCTGATCGCGGTTCTTCTGTTGTTTGTTTCCAATTACCTTTTGGCGCGCGTGGTGGCCCTGCTGCTGGAACGGTTGATGCAGCGAAAATTCGGCGCCGCGGTGCTGCTCGGCGCCGTTGCCTGCGTGGGCTTCCTGCCCGCCATCCTCCAGCCCGTACTGAAAGGCCATCGCGGCGTGGGTGCGGCGTTTTTGCACGTTCTTAGCTATACGCCGCCATTCGCGGCAGCCGCCACCATGACCCGCACCGACGTCGCGGCTTTTTCCGGCCTGCTCTTGCAGGTGTGGTGGCTGCTGGGCCTGGCGGCCGCGCTAGTGG
>JBAWDI010001015.1:0-2960 GCA_049590695.1 Bryobacteraceae bacterium | reverse complement strand
GCCCTGCACGCGGCGGGGCACAGCCCGCCGCCGAGACGGCCAGCCGTCCGCCGGAGCGCCCGGAGGCCACACCCCTACGCGCCGAAGAAGGCGCCCCCAAGACGTCAGCGCCGTTGAAAGACCTTTCGGTGCAGATGGGGCAGTCCAATCAAGAGAGCGTAGAACTTCGGGTGGTCGAGCGGGAAGGCGAGTTGCACATCGCGGTCCGGACCGGAGATGCCGAACTGGCGCATGGCCTGCGCCAAGGGCTGCCGGAATTGGTGGACCGCCTCGACCAGAGCGGCTTTCGCGCGGAGGCCTGGCGCCCGGCGGGAGTGGTAAGCGCGCCCGAGCCGTCGAGCCAGGCGCATTCGAGATCGTCTGACTCCCGCAACGCAGACTCGCAATCGCAACCTGGCTGGTCGCAACAGGAGCGCGGCCAGCGTGACCACAACCAATCCAATCGCCCCGAGTGGGTTGAGGAACTCGAAGGCAACCTCACGGGCGGTGGAGAAAGATCGACAGGAGAATTCCATGGCTTCAGCCATTAGCCCCATCACCAGCATGACCACCACGGGCACGACCAGTTCCGGCGCGTCCTCATCCCTCGACAGCGGAGTCAACGAGCAGATGTTCTTGCAGTTGCTGGTGGCCCAGCTTAAGAATCAGGACCCGTTGAATCCGACCGACAGCACGCAGTTCGTTTCCCAACTGGCGCAGTTCAGCGAACTGGAGCAAGTCATCGGCATTCGCGGCGACATTGAATCGCAAATGAATAGCACTACAGCCACAACCGGCACACCTTCGACACCAGGGACTTCCCAAACGTAAAGACAAGGAGTAACGACATGTTCACGGTATTCAACACAGCGCTTTCCGGACTTAACGCGAATTCGTCGGCTATCGATATAGTTGGCAACAACCTCGCCAATCTGAACACCACCGGGTACAAGGCCGACACGGTGGAGTTTCAAGACCTGATGAGCCAGCAACTGGGGGGCTCCTCGGCCAGCAGCCAGATCGGGCTCGGCGTGAGCGGGGCGGAATCGGTCCCGCAGTTTACGCAGGGCTCCATCACGCAAACCACGGGTTCGTTCGACGCCGCGATTCAAGGCAACGGCTTCTTTGTCGTGAGCGGCCCGAACAACCAGTTGCTTTACACCCGGGCCGGCAACTTCACGCTCGACCCCACGGGCCATTTGCAGACAGCCAGTGGAGAGGACGTGCAGGGCTGGAACGCCCAAGACGGAGTGGTGGATCCGAACTCGGCCGTGAGCAGTATCGTGGTCCCGCTGAACGGGGTCACACCGGCCACCGCTACCGCCAACATGTCCGCGACCGTCAATTTGAACTCGAGCGCGACGGCGGGGGGGACAGACGGCACCTACTCCACACCCATCCAGGTGGTGGATTCACAGGGAGGCACCCACATCCTGACCGTGACCTTCACCAAATCGGCTACGGCCACAAACCAGTGGACTTACGCCATCACCATCCCCGACGCCGACCTCACGAAGGCCAGCGCCACACCCCTGGCCACAGGCACGCTGACGTTTGATGGCAGCGGAAAACTAACCACTCCGGCCTCCACCGACCCTCCCATCTCCGTAAAGATCGCCGGGCTCGCGGACGGCGCATCCGACATGACCATCAACTGGAACCTGTACGACTCCGGCGGCAACGGCCTGGTGACGCAATTCGCACAGACCAGCGGTGTTTCCGCCACCTCTCAGGACGGTTTCCAGGCGGGGCAGATCAGTAAAGTCACCATCTCGACCGGAGGATTGCTCGTGGCAACGTACTCCAACGGGCAGTCGGCCACGGTAGGACAGATCGCGCTGGCTTCGATCGAGAATCCGGGAAGCATGCTGTCGGTTGGGAACAATAATCTGCAGCCCACCGTTAGCACTTCCGCGCCCGCCATCGGGGCGGCCGGCAGTGGCGGCCGGGGACAGATCATAGGACAGTCTCTCGAAGCTTCCACGGTCGACATCGCCACCGAGTTCGCCAATCTCATGGCTTTTCAGCAGAGCTATCAGGCCAACTCCCGCGTGATCACGACCGCCGATCAGATGACGCAGGACCTGATCGGTTTGATTCGCTGATAACCGCCCATGAAGGCCCCGGAACAGTTTTCGTCGCTGGATGACGTGCCCGTGGACATCGAGGCGGCCGTGGCGGGCCCCAGGATGCGAGTGAGCGAGATTCTCGCTTTGCGGAACGGCAGCGTCATCGCCACCGGATTGCGCGTGGGCGAGAGCCTCGACGTATTTGCCGGACGCGCGCGTATCGGCGCCGGAGAATTCTCGCGTAACGGCCAGCGGGAGGTTATCCGCATGGTGCGCTTCGGGAGCCAAGACTGATGGAAGCGATTCAGCAAGTCCTCGGCGTAGTCGCGGTGCTGGCGCTGCTAGGCGGCTCGTTATGGTGGCTGCGCCGCAAAGGTGTGGCGCAATTCACCGTGAGAGGCCCCGGGGGAGGCAAAACCAGAACTATGAGGGTGATCGAACGATTGGCTCTCACGCCGCAGCACTCCTTGTACCTGGTGCGAGTGGCGGATCGGACGATGCTGATCGCGGCTTCACCAGGGGGCTGCTCGATTCTGGACGGCGTCGTCGAACCGGTGGACGAAAGGATGGCACTGCGATGACCCGCCGGATCAGCGCAATTGTGGTTGGGCTGCTGCTGGCGGCAAGTCCCTTGGGGGCTGCCGCCGCTTCCACCGACTCGCTGTTCGGCATCAACATGACCAAGAGCGGCGAGTCGCTCAGCGTTCCCATGCAGATCGTCATTCTGCTGACGGTGCTGACGATGCTGCCGGCGGTGGTCATGTCGATCACCCCGTTTCTGCGCATCGCCATCGTCCTCCACTTCCTCCGCCAAGCGCTGGGCACGCAGACGACTCCTTCCAACCAGGTGCTTCTGGGAATCTCGCTTTTCCTCACCATGCTGATCGTTCAGCCGGTGGCCATGGATATGTA
>JBAWDI010001014.1:0-4061 GCA_049590695.1 Bryobacteraceae bacterium | reverse complement strand
AGGCGGCACCGCCTGCCCCACCAGGCAGCACAGCCGCAACGCGGGGTCCGCCCCAATACCCAGGCTACAACAGATCGGCGGTGGAGAAGAAGAAGCGCAGCTCGGTTTCGGCGGTTTCAGGGGCATCCGAGCCGTGCACCGAGTTACGTTCGATGTTGGTCGCGAAACGCTTGCGGATGGTGCCCTCGGCGGCATTGGCCGGGTTGGTGGCGCCCATGGTCTCGCGCCACTGGCGGATGGCGTCCTCCCGCTCCAGCGCCATCACCACGATGGGCCCTTCGGTCATGAATTTCACCAGCCCGGCGAAGAATGGCTTCTCCGAATGCACCGCGTAGAATCCCTGGGCCTGCTGTTCGGTGAGGCGCGTCATGCGCAGCGCGAGAATCCGGAAACCGGTCTTCTCGATGGTGGCGAGAATCTCGCCCGCGTGCCCGGCGGCCACGGCGTCCGGCTTGATGATGGCGAACGTGCGTTCCAAACTCATAGACGGCTCTGCACTTTCTCTCCTATTTCGGCCGGCGTGGAGCAGACCGTGATGCCCGCCTCCAGCATGGCCGCGATCTTATCCGACGCCCTGCCGGAGCCGCCCGCGATGATCGCTCCGGCGTGGCCCATGCGGCGTCCCGGCGGCGCCGTCTGTCCCGCCACGAACCCGATCACCGGCTTGCGCACGTTGGCCTTCACGTAAGCCGCCGCGGTCTCCTCCGCGTTGCCGCCGATCTCGCCGATCACGACGATCGCCTCGGTCTCCGGGTCCTCGTTGAACAGCCTCAACGCGTCCACGAAATTCGTCCCGATGATGGGATCGCCGCCGATCCCGATGCACGTCGATTGCCCAATGCCGAGCCTGGTCAACTGCCCCACCGCCTCGTACGTCAAGGTGCCCGAGCGCGATACCACGCCGACCCTTCCCTCTTTGTGGATGTGCCCCGGCATGATCCCAATCTTGCACTTGCCGGGCGAAATGATGCCCGGGCAGTTGGGCCCAATCAGCCGCGTCCCGCGCCCTTCGAGGAACTGCCACACCTTTACCATGTCCAGCGTCGGAATCCCTTCCGTGATGCACACCACCAGCGGCAGCCCCGCGTCGGCGGCTTCCATGATGGCATCCGCGGCGAACGGCGGCGGCACGAAAATCACCGACGCGTTGGCGTCGGTCTCTTTCACCGCCTGCTCCACCGTGTCGAACACCGGCAGGTCCAGGTGCTTCGTGCCGCCTTTGCCGGGCACTACGCCACCCACCACGTGCGTGCCGTAGGCGATGGCCTGCTCTGTGTGGAAAGTGCCTTCCTTGCCCGTGAATCCTTGCACAATCAGTCGAGTGTTCCGGTCTACGAGTACGCTCATCTTACGCCGCCAGCCTGACCACTTTCTGCGCCGCGTCGCGCATATCCAGCCCCACCGTGAAGTTCAGCCCCGATTCCATGAGGATCTGCCGGCCCTTTTCCACGTTGGTGCCTTCCATGCGCACCACGATGGGCACCGCGATGTGGAGATCGCGCGCCGCCGCCACTACCCCCGTGGCCAGCGTGTCGCAGCGCAGGATGCCGCCGAAGATATTAATGAGCACGGCCTTGACGTTCTTGTCCGTCAGCAGGATGCGGAAGGCGTTCTTGACCTGCTCGGCGCTGGCGCCGCCGCCCACGTCCAGAAAGTTCGCGGGCTCTCCGCCGGCGTGCTTGATGATGTCCATGGTGGACATCGCCAGGCCGGCGCCGTTCACCATGCAGCCCACCGTGCCCTCCAGCTTGATGTAGTTCAGCCCGAACCGCGAGGCTTCCACTTCGAGCGGATCTTCTTCATTCAGGTCGCGCAGGTCCAACAGCTCTTTGTGCCGGTAGAGCGCGTTGTCGTCGAAGTTGACCTTGGCGTCGAGCGCGTAGACTTTGCCGTCCTTGGTCAGGATGAACGGATTGACTTCGGCCAGCGAAGCATCCATGGCCAGGTAGGCCTTGGCCAGCGCCACCATGGCCGCCGCGGCGGCGTTGGCGCTGGCCGCGGGAATCCCGATTCCGAACGCCAGCTTGCGCGCCTGGTAGGGCGCCAGGCCCCAGCCCGGCTGCAAGGTCTCTTTCAGAATCAGCTCCGGCGTTTTGGCGGCCACATCTTCGATCTCCATGCCGCCCGCCGCCGATGCCATGAACACCGGCTTCGCCTGCACGCGGTCGAGCACGATCCCCAGATACAACTCGCGCTCGATGGGCAGCGTCTCTTCCACCAGCAGTCGATGCACCGTGCGCCCTTCCGGCCCCGTCTGGCGCGTGACCAGCCGCATGCCGATCATCTGGCGCGCGAATTCCGCGGCCTCGGTGGAGTTCTTGGCCACTTTGACCCCGCCGCCCTTGCCCCGTCCGCCGGCGTGGATCTGGGCCTTCAC
Source organism: Bryobacteraceae bacterium (assembly GCA_049590695.1). Lineage (GTDB taxonomy): Bacteria > Acidobacteriota > Terriglobia > Bryobacterales > Bryobacteraceae > Fen-178. Next base: position 1,684 of record JBAWDI010001014.1, on the reverse strand, counting down.
CACCACGCTGCCGCCGATGTGCTTGGCCGCCGCTTCCGCCTCCTCGGCCGTGTACGCCACCTCGCCGCGCGGCACCGGTACGTTGTACTGGGCCAGGATGGCCTTCGCCTGATACTCATGAATTTTCATGGAAGTGCGCCTGTGTTAGTATGGCGGGAAAGCCAGACCTTTCAACATATTATCATGTCCCTGCTGCCGTACATCGAGCGCGTCGCCGAACGGGAAGACCTATCGTCCGCCGATGCCCTGGCGGCCATGGATACCATCCTCACCGGCCAGGCCACCCATGCCCAGATCGCCGCTTTCCTGATCGCCTTGCGGATGAAGGGCGAGACCGTGGACGAACTGGTCGGCTTCGCGCGCGCCATGCGCCAGATGGCCGAGCCTATCGATCACCAACTCGGCGCCGAGGCCCTGCTCGATACCTGCGGCACCGGCGGCGACTGCGCCGGCACGTTCAACATCTCCACCATCGCCGCGTTTGTGGTCGCCGGCGCGGGCGTGCGCGTGGCCAAGCACGGCAACCGTTCCATAACGAGCCAGTGCGGCAGCGCCGATCTGCTGGAATCTCTGGGTATCGGCATCGCGTTTTCGGCGCGCGAAGCCGCGCGCGCCATCCGCGAGATCGGCATCGGTTTTCTGTTCGCCCCAGCCGTCCACACCGCCATGAAGCACGCCCAACCGGTGCGCGTCGACCTCAAGATGCGCACCGTTTTCAATCTGCTCGGCCCGCTGACCAATCCCGCCGGGGCTAACGCCCAGTTGGCCGGCGCGCCGTCTCCCAAGGCCGCCGAGCTGATCGCCGGAGCCTTGGCCGCTCTGGGACTGAGCCGCGGCTTCGTGGTTCACGGCTCCGACGGCCTGGACGAAATCACCACCACCGGCTCCACCCTGGTCTTTGAGATCCGCGATGGCACAGTGGAGCGCCGCACCCTGGAGCCGGCCGATTTCGCGGTCCCCACGGCCCGCCCCGCGGACCTGAAGGGCGGCGACAGGGCGCGCAATGCGGCCATCGCCAACGCGGTTCTATCCGGCCGGCGCGGCCCTCACCGCGACATCGTTCTGGCCAACGCCGCCGCGGCCCTGGTGGCTGCGGGAAGAGTGCCGACGTTCCTGGAAGGGGCCGCGATTGCCGCCGTTTCCATCGACTCCGGCGCCGCCCGCGGCAAGGTCGAAGCCCTGGCCCGCTTCACCCTGAGTGCCGCTTGAAAATCTGGGCCATGTTCTGCGAGAACTGCGAGCGCGCCAGCACCATGTTGCATCCGGCCTCCTGCGCCTGTAGCTTCAGTTCTCCCTGCACGTGGGACAGGTAGCCGAGCAAGCTGATCCCCTTGGTTTCCGAATCGCCCTTCAACTTGGCAATCACCTTCAGTGGCTGTGCCGCTTCGAAGTTCAGATCGAAAACGATGAGTGACGGCCGCTGTTTCGCCTTGGCCAGCACTTCTTGGGGCTCTTTGACGAATTCGAGCGCCAGCCCCGCGCGCTTGGCCGCATCGGCCAGCTTCACCGAGAAGAACAGATCGCTGACCACCGCCAGGACTCTCTTAGGTTCCTGCTGCTGCATAAAGATGTCGTTAGTTACCCGTTGTCTCTGAGATTGAGTAGGAGGGACCTCTTGAATTCTACCACGAGAAAAAGGGGACAGACGCACTGCTGTCCCATCATAAATCGAACAGGGTCAATT
>JBAWDI010001013.1:0-18332 GCA_049590695.1 Bryobacteraceae bacterium | reverse complement strand
CCCTTCGGAACGCCGGCGATCTGGGGAGTCTCCTTCAGGCCGTCGTACCAGAACACCTTGAGGGCCGGCATGTTGCCGTAAGCGGCGAAATCGAAGCGGATCACCGAGCCCTTCGGGAACATGAAGGGGCTCACGCCTTCCTTCTTGATGCACTCGACGCTGAGGAGCTTGCGATGGGAGAGATAGAGCGCCATGTTCGGGGCGCCCAGGATGTGGCAGGCCATATCGCCGAGGGCGCCGCAGCCGAAGTCGTAAAACCCGCGCCAGTTGAATGGCTGGTAGAAGAACCCCCCGTTCTTGTCGGGCTCGGTCTTGCCGCCGGCGGTGAACGGCCGCTGGGCGGCGATGCCGAGCCAGAGGTTCCAATCCAGAGTTGCAGGAACGGGATCCTCCTTCGGGATCGCGGTACGGCCCTGCGGCCACATGGGCCGGTCGCTCCAGGCGTGCACTTCGGTGACGTTGCCGATATCGCCGTTCCAGACGATCTCGGCGCACTGGCGGGTGCCTTCGTTGGAATAGCCCTGGTTGCCCATCTGGGTCGCCACCTTGTACCTGGCGGCCGCGGCCCGCAACTGGCGCGCCTCCCAAACCGTGCGTACCAGGGGCTTCTGCACGTAAACGTGCTTGCCGCGTTCCATCGCCCACATGGCGGCCGTGGCATGCATGTGATCGGGCGTGGCGACGATCACGGCATCGATGTTCTTGCCTTCCTTGTCGAGCATCCGCCGGAAGTCTTTGAACTTCGGCGCATTTTCGAAGCGCTTGAAGGTGGCGGCGGCGCGGCGGTCGTCCACATCGCAGAGGGCCACGATGTTTTCGGTGGGCGCGGCAGCCGAGATGTTGGAGCTGCCCTGGCCGCCGGAGCCGATGGCGGCGAAGTTGAGCTTTTCGTTGGGGGACTTGTATCCCGCGGATTTCAATGATGGCGTGCTGCCGAATCCCGCGGCCGGTAGAGCGCCGGCCAACAGGCTGCCGTAGAAGAAGTGGCGTCTCGATAGTGGCATGATAAGCTCCGAATCCGTCTATACCAGACAACTCTTGACGTAAGCGAGGCACTTCTTGGCTTCGGCAACGATGTTCGAATCCGGAGGGACCGGATACTCCAGTTCCAGGTTCGCCGGGAAGCGGTACTTCTCCTTTTTGAGGAGTTGCAGCACTTCCTTCATGGGGGTGTCGCCGGTGCCCCAGACGGCCACGTTGGGTCCATGGTCCTTCTTGCGGTCCTTGATGTGCAGGTTGGTTATCTTATCGTGGTGCTGCTGGATGAAGGCGACGGCGTCGTACCCGGCGGCGGTGAAGTGGCCGATATCGAGGTTGATGCCGTTGTACTTGCCATAGGACATGAGCGTGTCGTAGCTCTCGAGAGTGGCGGTCTGGTTGGGGTCGTTGGTGGCGTCGTGGCCGTGATAACCGACGAGCAGCTTGTGCCGGTCCGCCACGGGCGCGATGCGCTTGGCCATGGTGAGGGTGGTGCTGGTGGTGATGCCTTTGACGCCGAGACCCTTGGCCATGCTGAAGCCGTACTCGATGTCCGCATCTTTCATACTGTCCTGCATGTTGTAGCAGAGCAGAGTGACCCGGACGCCGGCATCGTTGAACTTTCTGGTGACGGCCTTCCAAGTCTGGGCGTTGGTCGAAGCCCGCCATTGGGTGAGTTTGGCGATGGCGGCCTGCCTTTCGGCCTGTTGCTCGGGGGTCGGCGGCGTACCTCGGCCGCCGCCACCGCCTGCCGGCATCTGGGGCGCGCCCGCCAGGGCCTCGCAATGGTTGGACATCAGCTCAGCCTCGCCCAGGCCGACCTCGACAAACGCTCTGACGATGGCTTCCGGATCGGGACTGGCGATCCGATTGAAGCTGTAGGTGATGGCGCCAATCCGAACGCCTCCGAACACGGAGTTGATCCGCTTCGCGCCCAGCGCACCGCGGAGTGGGACGGATGCCAGCGCGATCCTGCCCAGATCTCGTCTTGTGAATTGCATTCTGTTCCTTTCAGTCTGGCTTCGGACCCGCCGCGTCCGATGGCCCGCGGGCTGCCGGCCGAGCCGCCGTTCCGCCAAGCCGGAAAAAAGCCGTGCCATTCTGAAAATACACCGAGCGGAGGCCGAATGCCAGTTGTTCTTTGCGGCTTTGACTTGTGTAAGATCTGTAGGAGATACCTATGAAGCTTCGCATTTTGCCTGGCGGCGCTCTCATGTGCGCTCTCGCCCTCGTTGCGAGTCAATGCACCAGCAGACCGGTCTCGACCACCTCTGCATCTGAAATCCCTCACTTGATAAAGAAGGGAACGGCCACACAACTGATCGTGGACGGCAAGCCGTACCTGGCGCGGTCGGGAGAATTGAGCAACAACGGCGCCACCAGTGTCGCGTACATGAAGCCGCTATGGGACAAGATTGTCGAGTCCAAAATCAACACGGTTTTGGCGGGCGTTTCCTGGGCGCAGATCGAGCCGGAGCAAGGGAAGTTCGACTTCAGCGTGGTGGATGGCATCGTCCCGGATGCGCGCAGTCACGGCCTGCACCTGGTGCTGCTGTGGTTCGCAACCTGGAAGAACGGCACCTCCAGCTACCCGCCGGACTGGCTTAAGAGAGACTTCGAAAAGTACCCGCGCGCGCAGTTGAAAGACGGCAAGAGCATCGAAGTGCTCAGCGCCTTCGGCGATGCCAGCCGGGACGCCGATGCCCGCGCCTTCGCGGCCCTGATGCGGCACATCAAGGAAATCGACGGGCAGCAGCACACGGTCATCATGATCCAGGTGGAGAACGAAGTGGGAATGGAGAGCGACTCGCGCGACCGCTCGCCGGTGGCCAACCAGGCTTACGCGGGGCCGGTGCCGAAGGAGTTGATGGACTACATCGTGCAGCACAAGGACACTCTGAATCCGGAGTTTCGCCAGTTGTGGCAAGCGGCGGGCGGCAAGACCTCCGGGACCTGGGAAGAGGTGTTCGGCAAGGGCAAGGCGACGGATGAGATCTTCACGGCGTGGACTTATGCGCGCTACGTCGGGAAGGTGGCCGCGGCGGGGAAAGCCGAATACCCGCTGCCCATGTACATGAACGCATATACCTACGGATTTCCGAAGGCAAACGAACCGGCGCCATCGAGCGGCAGCCCCATGCCGGAGGTGTTCGACGTGTGGAGAGCCGGGGCGCCGGGAATCGATATATTCTCGCCCGACAATTCCAGGACGTACATCGTGATGTGCGGGAAATACACGCAATCGGGGAACCCGCTGTTCATACCCGAGGAATCGCCTGGAGCGGAAGGCGCTGCCAGAGCGCTGTACGCCTTCGGACACCATGATGCGATCGGTTACTCGCGCATGAGCGGAGGGGTGGACAGGTTAACGACTCCCGACAACGATCTGGCGGGCGCCTACGACCTGATCGCGCAATTGACTCCGCTGATCGTGGAACACCAGGGCAACGGCACGATGTCGGCCGTCATGCTGGGCCCGGACGACCCGCCGCAGAAGGTGCAAGTGGGGAATTACACGCTGGAGGCCAAGTTCTTCGGGTCCGGAAGAGTTGGGCCCGGCGGGCAACAATCGGAAACCCCGCCGCGCGCCGGGGCAATTTTCATTGCGACAGGGCCGGACGAGTACTTCGTGGCCGGCAACGGCGTAACCGTCACCTTTACTCCCAACACGCCGGGGCCCCCGCTGGCCGGACTGGCCACGGTGGAAGAAGGGACTTTTGTGGATGGGCGCTGGGTTCCCGGGCGCCGGCTGGCCGGCGACGACACGATCGAGGGGGATTGCATCCAACTGCGTTGGCCGCTGGGAACCAAGGTGCCGCTATGGGCGCAACGCTGGAGCGGCGAGGGCATCCAGCGCGTGACGCTGTATCGCTACAAATAGACGGGGAGACGAACGTATGAAACTCGGGGCCATTGTCGTCCTCTTCCTGACAGCCATCCTGGCTGCGCAAGCCGCCGATTCTAAACTCACGTTTGAGGCGGCTTCGGTGAAACCGGCCGGTCCTTTCGTCCCCGGAGAGATGGGCGGCATGCGCGGCGGCCCCGGAACGGGCGACCCAGGCCGGATCACGATTGCGCGGGCGACATTGACCAATCTGCTGACCCGGGCCTACGACGTGTGGTTCGACCAGGTCTCGGGTCCCGCATGGCTCAACGACGGCTCCGCGTACGCCTATCGCATCGACGCAACGCTGCCGCCAAATACCACCATGGAGCAGTTCCGGCTGATGCTCCAGAATTTGCTGGCGGAGCGATTCCACTTGAGACTCCACCACGAAACCAAGCTCCGCCCCGGTTACGAACTGGTGGTGGCCAGCGGCGGGCCGAAGCTGAAGGAGTGGAATCCCGCTACAAGTGCGGCGCCGGGCAAACCGGGCGTCGACGGGAATGGATTTCCGACACTGCCTCCGGGCGCGCCCGTGGGCTTTGTCATGCGCAGCGGTGGTGGCGCGGCCGCGATTCGGATGACTCATCGAGAGACCATGGCTATGTTCTGCCGTGGGCTGGGGAACAACATCAATATGTCGAATGGAACGCCAACCGGTCCACAGGCCCGCGTAGTCGATAAGACGGGGCTGACCGGGACCTACGAGTTCACGCTGGAATTCGCGGGGTCGGTGGGAATGATGCCATCCGCGCCGGCGGAGGGCGAGCCTGGCACGCCGCTTGCAAGCGATCCCACCGGAGGCGCTCCGGACATCTTCACCGCCGTCGAAAAGCAGCTCGGCCTCAAGCTGGTAAAGGTCAAAGACATACCGGTCGACATTCTGATCGTCGAGAACGCCGACAAAGTCCCCACTGCGAACTGACTGGATTCAAACAGATGAATAGCCGCCCGCCGGCAGGATAGCGGCTGGGTGTAGACTGAATACGGCCCGAATATCCAAAGTGGAAATTCCGGTTGAGAGGAGGAACCATGCTGTTCCTATTCGTCTCGTTGGCTTGTTTTGCCTTGTTTGCGGCCGTATTCGCGGCCACCCTCGCAATTGACCACTTTGCCTCGGTGTGGCAAACGGCAGACGCCAGTAGCCGGCACGGCCGTTTCAGTAATTGGGCGGCCAACAGCAAGACGCTCGATATCGTGAAAGGGTTGTCGGGCCTGGCGTCGGCTCTCGCGTGCCTGGTGGTTTTTGTCGCGATCTTTTATGCGCTGATGTTTGTGGGCGTGGGCGGCGACAGACGTTTCCCGGTCTACCTCACCGGCGGACCGGGCAAGGGCGGCGGTGTGACTCTCCGCGAATTCTCCGCTACTAGTGGCGAGCTAAACCGTATGCCCATGATTGAATATCTAGACAGCCACCTCATCGTGAAGGGACGGGTCTCCAGCATATTGGCGATCGGCGGCGGACTGACCCATGTTTGCGTGGCCAATGGAGACTTCTGCGGACTGGCCGATTCGTCGCTTGGGCTGAAACCCGGCGACACCGCCTATATTCGCGTCGGCAGACCCCCTACGGGCCCGAGACGGCCGCCCGGCTGGACGATCACCGCCAACGAGGCAAAGTCCCTCGCGGCGACCAACCACTTCACAATTGAGGATCGGTAAGACCTGTTGTAGAAGAACGTCGCGCAGCCCCAAACGAGCCGCGGCCGGGGCACGCGGGGGGTGCGCGACGCAAAAAGGGAGGGCTCTTTGGTTTTCGCAGGGACTGGCAGGTTTCCGAGTGTCGGCATACACCAGGCGGAGCGGTGCTGGCTGGGGAAGACAAAGGGCAAGCTAAAGCGTGCCCCACCAAGAGACAGATGGTCAAATGACCATATGGTCTGTTATCATGAGAATCATGAAGGAACGCGTATTGAGCGCATCGGAGTTCAAGGCCAAATGCCTCGCCTGCCTCAGCGAGATCGAACAATCCGGGGAGGCCATCACCATCACCAAGCGGGGCCGCGCCGTGGCGGTGCTCGGCCCGGCAAAGCAACCCATCCGGAAGTCGCCCGCCAACAGTTGGGCACGCAAGGGCCAAATCGTGGGCGACATCGTGAACGTGGATACGTCCGACCTCTGGGACGTTGCCAGGGAAGTTGCCAGACCGAAATAGGAGATGCCGTCTGCTTCCCCGTTTGTTGTTGGACACGCACGTCCTGATTCGCTGGCTGTTCGAGACCAGAAAACTCTCCCGGCCGCAACTGCAAGCGCTTGAATCGGCGGTCCGGCGGGGCGAACCAGTGGCCATCAGCGCCATGAGTCTCCTGGAAATCGCGGTTCTCGCAAGCGGAGAAAAAATGACGCTGAAGGTGTCCCTGGATGAGTTCTTCCGGGACCTGAATTCCAACCCGACGTTTCGCATCCTTCCGCTGACTTATGAAGTGGCTCTGGATGTCGCCTCGCTGAGTGTTTTGCGAGATCCCGCGGACCGGGCAATTGCCGCTACGGCCCGCGTCCACCGACTCCGGCTGGTGACCTCGGACCAGCGCATCATCGAGTCCAAGCTTGTCCCGGTGGTCGAATAGCCGACATCCCGGCCGGGTTTGTCTCAGCGCCCGGCTGGGATTTCCCGGGCCACCAGCTCGATGCCTTCACTCTTGCCCAGATTGCGGGAGTATTTCTTTTCGGTTGCGTTGTTCCAGTGTTCGTGGACGCCCAGGCTGGAGAGCCGCGCGCCCGCGCCATCGGGAGCGTAGACGGTTCCCGAGGGAGGGTTTCCGGCCAGGGCCGCTTCGTGCAGGTAGTTATCCACGTGGCCGGTAACGGAGCCGGCCACATTGGGCTCGTTTCGCAGAAAGTCGATGGCCACGGAATCGATGGCCACGGGGTCCTGCGAGGCGAAAACGCTCGAGGCCCAGTGGTTGCCGAATGAGGCGAAGCGGATCACCCCGCCCTCGTTGTGCTTGGCCGGGTACAGCCCGTCGAGCATGTACAGCAGCGTCTTGCCGCCCAGTTGCTTGTGCCCCATCAGTTCCACCAGGCAGTTGTACGAACCCTCGGGATTCACCTTCATCCCGCATCCGTGCAAGGGGCTGGGCGAGAAGGTTCCGCTCTTCTTGAAGTACACCGAGCCGAAGTGATTTTTGGCCGTGAGCGTGACCCCCAGCATGAAATGCGCGCGAAACAGCGCCAGGTTGATGAGGTACTTCGACTCGGTGACCGTCCGCGGCAAGTACGCCGGCTCGATCCCCGGCCCGGCGAAGTGGACGGCGGCGTTGAGATCCGGGCTGGCTGCGATTCGGCCGTCTCCGGCGCGATCGGGGCCCACCACGAAGTTGACCGCGCGCAGGCTCGGGTCGGCCTTCACCTTGTCGACAATGGGCGCGCCGATGCTCCTGCCTTCGGTGGCGTCATAGACCGTGATGTCCTGGGCGGGAACACCCGCCGTGCCCACGAGCTGAGCCAGCAGCGCGTAGACCACGTGGGGGCTCGGGAGTCCTTTTCCGGTGACCCATTTCGAATCGCGGTCCTGGTTGGCGTTGATCTTGATGGCAATCTTCTCACCCGGCTGATAGCCGCTGTCGCCCAGGTTCCTGGTGCGATTGAAATCGCGGAAGAGCATCTCCCAGACCTGCCGGTCCGTGGCTTCGCCGGTGAGGTCCTGGAGAGAATCGGAGACCATCTGGTCGACCACGCGCTGATTGGTGTTGGCGTCGTCCCACCAATTGCCGGTCTTGCCGTCCCAGCTTGTCGCGCCGGGCGCATGGACCCAGACGACCCGGCCCGGGTGAATGCCTTTACCGACGCCCATGGGGTGGTTGGGCGCGTCGGCGGGCGTGAAGTGCGCCTGACCGATGAGACCTATGGCGAGGGCCAGACGAAGGACCACGGTGGCCAGCGCGAGCACGATCAACGCGGCGGTTGAGATGAAGGGATGGCGGCGAATGAAGGCCCAAAGCTTCGAACCGAACCGTTTCATTTCGCGAATCCTCCTCGGGAATGGATGCAGACCGCTATGGTAGCGCGCTGCTTGTGCTAGCGAGGCTGTGCCTCAGACCGGCAAGCAACGACTCGACGCGGAGACGGATAAACTTCGATGCGGAGACGCGGGGACGCGGAGAAAAACGCGGAGAAAGACTCAGAGAGAAAGGATCGGTGCAACGCGGAGCCGCCGGAGGATTCGGCTCGGGATGCGGCCATAGGCGGGGCGGCGGGTCTCAAGACAATCGTGCATCATTGCGCGAATCCATCGCTCGCGGCGCGTGTCTCCGCTGCCTCCGCGTTCGAATCCGGGGAAGAGGAAACTCTCAATCTCTCATTATCTCCGCGTCTTCCTCCGCGTCTCTGCGTCTCCGCGTCGAAATGGAACTTGACTCATTCGCACGAAACTCGCGGGTCCGAGCGCTCTAGCCGCGCTCGATCGGCGTGACCGGGTCCAGGAACGCCCAGAACAGAATACCCATGGCGTAGACCGCGGCGGAAACGTAGAAGGTCAGGTTCCAGTCGCCGTGGCTCCAGGCCAGCATGTAGCCGATGGCTATCGGCGCCATGGCGCCCCCGATGTTGCCCACCATGTTCATGGCGCCGGAGACCGTTCCAGCGTACTTGCCGCCGATGTCCATGGCGGCGGTCCAGGCGCCGGGCATGACCAGGTCGTTGGAAAAGCTGGCCACGCCGATAGCCAGCATGGCGAGGAGCGGGTCGCGCAGGGTGGTGGAGACGAGCACAAACGCGGAGGCGCCGGCGAATCCCAGGCAGCCCATCAGGCGGCGGGCCTTGGCCACGCTGCCCGTGCGGCGCGTCACCGCGCGCGTGAGCAGCACGCAGGCCGGATTTCCCAAACCTCCGCAGAACAACGGCAATATGCTCAACAGCGCGGCGGAGGCGATATCCACGTGGCGCGCCTCGCGCAGGTAGGTGGGCAGCCACGTGACATAGAACCACCACCCGTAGTTGAGGCAGAAGAACTGGCCGCACAGCATCCACACCTGCGGGGAGCGCAGCAATTTGCCCCAGGGAACGTCGCCGTGGCCGGCGGCCATCCGGGAGCTGCCGCGTAGCAGGTCGCGCTCGGCGGCGTTGAGCTTGGGGTTCCGCATGGGGTCGTCGCGGAACCAGAGGAAGAACGGCACGGCCCACACCACGCCCAGACAGCCGAAGATTTCAAAGGCGTGCCGCCAGCCCACGAGGCCCATGACCCAGGCCACCAGAAGCGGGGTGAACGCCCCCGCCCAGCGCGCGCTCAGCCACATGATGCCCTGCGCGCGCACGCGCTCCCGGGCGGGGAGCCAGGTGGTGAAGACCTTGGCCACGTTGGGGAAGCAGCCGGCCTCGCCGGCGCCGAACAGGAAGCGGGTGGCCACGAGCGAGGGGAAGCTCCACGCCCACCCCGTGGCGGCGGTAAACGTGGACCACCACAGCACGATGCGCATGAGAACCTTGCGCGGGCCGATCCAGTCGCCCAGAAATCCGCCGGGGATCTCGAACATGGCGTAGGCCCAATTGAACGCCGCGAACGCCCATCCCATCTGGACCGCGGTGAGGCCCAACTCGCGGCGGATGGACGGGGCCGCGAACGAGATCGCGACCCGATCGATGTAAGTGACCGCGGCCAGGGCGACCGCGAAGACAATCACCCAATAGCGGACCCGCGTGGGCGGTGCGGCTGGGGCGGATCTCATTCGTAGCGGTACAGCTTGACGCGCAAGATACCATTCTCGCTGTGCATGTCGCGACGTTTGTAGCCGCCAGGCAGCAGCAGGGCAGGCGCGCAGTACCAGCAACTGGGGTCGACGGTAGTGACGCGGTGATCCAAGTGGCGCCCGGCAACCCAGCGGCCGTCCACAAAACTGCCTTCCTCGACGAGGCCCACCCCGACATTCGGGGGTCCCGGCGTGTTGGGAGTGAATGTAACGGCCACCTCGTACTCGTTGCTATTGATGACGTACAACTCGTCGGGCGCAGTCAAAACGAAGAGCGCTCCCGCCAGCGGCACACCGGGCGGGGCCGGGGTGGTCCCGCGGGGCCGCGTTTTGTTGGGGTTGATCACGGCAGTCAAGGTGTAATCGCCCAACCGGGCCTTGGCGGTCTGGCCGCTATCCCCCAGCAGCACGCCGGTGGTCTCGCCCTTCTTGCCCTGGTGCCCGGCGATCACGGGCATAAGCTGCTTAATGGTCTGGTAGACCCTGCCCAGCTCATTCTGAGGATCCTGCCGCAGCAGATTGTACTCGACCCCGTAGACAGAGAAGCCCATGGCGTCGTGTCCCACGGCCCACAGCACCTCGGCGGCGCCTTGCGGTCCGCCTTCCGCCTCGCCTACGTACAGCGGGTTCCAGGATTGGTGGTAGTCCATGCAAATCTCCGCGAAGTCCTTCTCGGGGTAAACGTCGGGCGCGAGGAAATCGATTTCGGGCGCCCCGGCTCTCCAGACGTCCAACAGGTCCCACATCGGGTCGCCGCTGTGTTGATAGCCCTTCGTCTCGGCCTCGACTCCCTTGGCGGCCACGGCCGCGATGGAGGACGTTCTGGTCACCCACCCATTGGTGTACGCCGGCAGCGGGTATTCGGCCTTGCCCGCCGCAGTCACCCGGTTGACGTACTGGGCATAGCTCCAGACCATGAAGATCTCATCCGTCGCCGCGCCCTTGCCGAAGACCTCTTCCCAGGTGCCGGATGTTTTGGAGCCGGCCTTCTCCCACACCTGGCGAAATTCCGGAATGAGGGTATCCCTGTGCTTCTGGAGGTAGTCCAGGAGCGGCTTCGGAACCGGCCCGGCAAAGGCTCTCTCGGCTCCCGGCGAGCGGTCGCGGGAGTCGCCCGACATGCCGACTTCGTTCTCCACGTGCGTGAAGATGACGGTGTGCTCGCGGCCGTCCACCTCCTTGATGTGGCGCATCAGGGCGGCATAGGCGCGCGCATCGGCGTCGCGGGTGGCATCGCCGTAGCCTTCGGCGACGGAGAAGTATTCGATACTCTGGCCACCCCGGATCCGGGCGCGCGGAAACCGCTTGTAATCCTTCTTTACCCACAGGGGAGCCCAACTCACCATGCCATTCTTAAAGCTGGCGAACCACACCAAACAGATGCGCAGGTGGTTGCGCCGGGCTTCCTGGATCATGCCGTCGACCAGGGTGAAATCGTACTTGCCCTCCTCGGGTTCGAGCAGCTCCCAATAAACTACGGCCAGGATGGTATTGAGATTCATCTTGACGAACTCGGGCCACATCCACTTCATGCCGTCGAGACTGGTGGCATCGTCGCCCTCGATCTCTCCCGTCAAGGCCACGAACGGTTTGCCGTCGACGACGAACTGAGTGGCCGTTCCCTGTTTTCGCAAATGAGGGAAATTCGGGTCCGGCTGAGCGTGAGAGGGAACCGCGAGCAAACCGAGCCAGACCGCGGAAATGCAGCATAAGGCACTCTGGATCTTCATCATTCTCCCTTCGAAAACCGCCGCTTCATGAAGCCCGGTTCTCTCGCCGCGTGGCGACCATGAAGTTCACCGGATTAGGGTAGCACTTTGCCGGAAGCGGCGGTGAGCGCCGGGCCGGTTGCGTGGGAGGTTTCGGGCGCGGTTAATGCCGCCGGCCGGTTTGGGATTCCAGGGTCTTCCGGTACACCTTGCTGAACTCGGCGCCCCAAAAGAACAACTGCGCCGAGCAGTATACCCATAGCAACACGACAATCGGGGAGCCGGCGGCGCTATACGTCCCGAAGGTGGCATGCGCGAAGTACAACGCCATAAAGTCCTTGCCGATTACAAACAGCAAGGCGGCGATCATGGCTCCGAGGGCCACTTCGCTCCACTTCAATTCGACGTCCGGAAGAATCTTGTAGAGGGCCGCAAACAGCACCGATGTTATCAGATACAAGACCAGATACGCGACAGCCGGCGGCACGGCGACCTTGATGGCCGCCATCCAGGCGTTCAACAGCAGAGAGACCAGCAGCAGAAGACCTATGCCCAGCACCGCCGCGAAGGAATAGAAGCGATCCCGGATGAGGTGGATGACCGTGGCGGCATTGGTTCGGCCGGGGGGAGGCGAGACATGCCAGATGGTGTTCATGGCCTCGTGCAACTCCACAAAGATGGAAGAGGCGCCAAAAATCAAGGCGGTCAGACCGAGCACGGTCGCCAGCACGCCTGTCCGGGGCTGGTAGACGCCGCGGATGAAGTCCTGAATGGTCCGTGCCACTTCAGGCCCGGCCATGTCTTGAATTTCCGACGCGAGCCGGCCTTGGGCAGCCTCCTGCCCATAAGCCATGGCGGCCAGAGCGACGGCTATGACGATCACGGGAGCCAGCGACAGCAGGGTATAGAATGCGACGGAAGCGCTGAGGCGCGGAACGTTATCGTCGAACCACGCGCTCGATGCCTGCCGGAAGACTCGCGGCAGCGCCTGGAGCGGAAGCCATAAGCGCATCGAAGCCAGCCAGTTTACGAGGCGGGAGTTGCCGCCTTCTCCTCATCGCGCAGCGCGGCGATCCGGTTCTGCAGCGTTCGCAGGCTGATCCCCAACATCTCGGCGGCGCGTTTGCGGTTGCCACCCACGTGTTCGAGGGTGAGTTTGATGTAAGACTCCTCGAGTTTCATGAGCGGCTGGCCAGGCCGAAGCATGGCCGGACCCTCATGGCCGGACGACGATCGGGCATACGGGCCGGGGTCTGCACCGAGCGCGGGAGAAGGAAGGTTCGCCGGCCGGATCAAACCCTCGCCGGCCATGATGATGGCCCGCTCCAGGACATTGCGCAGCTCCCGCACATTACCGGGCCAATCGTAGCGATGAAACAGATCCATCACTTCGGCATCTACCCCGGTAACGCGCGTACTGTATTTCTTGTTCAAATTCTGCAGCATGACGTCGGCGATCGACGGGATATCTTCTTTATGTTCGCGCAAAGGCGGAACTACGATCTGGAAAACACTCAACCGGTAGTAAAGTTCTTCGCGCAAATGCGTTCCGACTTCCTGGCTGGTGGCGGCCAGGATGCGGGCGTCCACCGCGATTTCGTGCTTGCCGCCCAGGCGCCGCACTCGCAAGTCCTCGATGACGCGCAGCAGCTTTGGCTGTATGGATTGCGGCATCTCGCCGATCTCGTCGAGCAGCAAAGTGCCGCCGTGAGCCTGCTCAAAGACGCCGGCCGAACGCTCCATGGCGCCCGTAAACGCGCCTTTCTCGTGGCCGAACAACTCGCTCTCGACCAGAGTCTCGGGCAAGGCGGCGGCATTGATGGCGATGAAAGGGCCATCGCAGCGGGGGCTCCACTTATGGATTTCCCGCGCCACCAACTCCTTGCCGGTGCCACTCTCGCCACGGATCAGTACAGGCGCCGAAGTGGGCGCCACCTGCCTGATGAGCGAGAAGATCTGCTGCATGGCCGGGGAGGTTCCCACCAAGTCCCCGAGTACGCCGCGAAGGCTCAGATCGCGCTTGAGCTCATCGGTTTTCTGGAGACTTCTCTTGTAGCGAATCGCGCGTTCCAGCAGGGTCTTGAAGGCGCGCGGTTCCACTGGCTTCTCGAGGAACCAGAAGGCCTTAAGGTCGTGCACCGCGGAGAGCGCCTTTTCTATGCTGCCGAAGGCGGTGAGCGCGATCGCCGGAGTGAGGTCGCCCTGTTCCTTCAGGCGCCGGAGCAGCTCGAAGCCGTCCATGCGCGGCATGATCAGATCGGAGACGATGACGTCGGCGTCGAACGACTCAAGCCGTTCCAGGGCTTCCTGCCCGTCGGCCGCCATCTGGGTGTCATAATCGCCATCGGCCAGGATGGCAGCCAAGGCGGTGCGCTGGCGCTCGTCATCGTCGACGATGAGGATTCGGCCCGAAACCTTAGGAAATCGGGGCATCGCCCCCTATTTTAGCAAGCCGCGCCAGAAACGGAAGGGGGGCGGAGCCGTCATTTTCGGCGAAATACCATCCGTTTGATATCCGGCCCGAACTCGGATGCCAGGTTGCGGACCAGATCGAACCCGAGTTGCAGAGAACCCTGGGCGAATCCCAGGGCCACCGTGTTGAGCCGGCCGGGATACCACTGGTTGGAAACGTAGGCCGCTCCGTAAGCGCTGCCGAAGCGCCAGAGGGAGAAGGTCTCGGCACCATGGTCCGTATGCGTGAGAATGACGCCGCGGAACGCATGTCCGGTGCGGCGCCAGAAGCCACCGGCGGCGGAACGGAAATAGCGGGGATCCTCGTGCAGGGCCGAATCCAACCCAAAAGCCATAGCACTATGGATCCCAGAGCAGGCGGCGGTCGAGGCCAGGCGCCTGCCGTAGGTTGACCAGCCCTGTCCCCATTCCGTCGGAGTATCGATTTCCTGGAGGATTCCGGCGTACGCCACATCCCCGACGATAGCCAACGGACCAACCGACTGCTTGATGTGGTAGTCGAGCTTGTCGTTCACGTCCATCGTCTCAAACGACTGGGCGAGCCCGATTAAGGGAATCGCAAGGACGACTATGCCGACGACGAGTATCGAACGCACGAGCCGGCTCATTGCGTAAATCTGTAACTGGTTATGCGGCCCCACATTCCGACCGCCTGCAGGACCCAAATCGCGACAAAAATCACAACCACTACATTCAGAATCGTCTTGATGCTGGAGGCCATGGGGATGAAGTTGTTGATCAGCCACAACACCACGCCAACGACGACCAGCACGATGACGATGTTCAACAAGGGAATACCAGCCAAAGGCATTTTCTTTCACTCTCCTAACTATCGAATAGCAATCCGCTGCCCACTCGCCGGCAGCTTGCGTAGACGGTTCTAACCAAGCACCCTGCGCCCCTGAATCAGGCGGAATACCAGCACGATCAAACCGATGACCAGCAGGATGTGAATCAGCCCGCCGGCGGTGTAAGAGGTGGCCATTCCCAGGGCCCACAAAACCAGCAGAATGATACAAATTGTCCAAAGCATCGTTCGCTCCTTCGCGATCGATGGTTGCAAGCGCGGGTCCAAAGCGGCGAATTGAGCTGCATGGGGGACCGCGGGCCGATCGGCGCACATCGGGAGCAGGGAGTTCCACTGGCGCGAGGTGCAGAATCTGCACGGAAGGCGGCAGTTCGTGCAGGTCGAACTGCCGGCAGCGGTGCGCGACACAAAAAGGAAGTGTTCTTGGGTTTCCGCGGGAAATGGCGGGTTTCCGAGTGTAGGCGTAAACCCGGCTGAGCGGCGATGATTCAGGAAAGCAAAAGGGCAAGCTAAAGCATGCCCCACCAAGGAAACGCACGCGGGGGTAGTCAAACCCAGACAGCGTGTAGAATTCAAGGGAGAGGGCGCATGAGCAAACCGGACAAGACGCTAGACCGCTTTTGGGATATGCCGCAGCGGGACCTGCTCGTCCTGCTCGAAGCGACCCCCGCGGGGCTGACATCCGACGAGGCCAAACAGCGGCTGCGCCGGCATGGCCCGAACAGCCTGGTAGCGGAGTCCCGCTTCGCTCCTCTGGTCAATTTTCTGCGCTTTTTTGCCAATCCCCTGGTCCTTATTCTGCTGGCGGCCAGCGCCATTTCCATCGTGCTGGGCGATCAGGTTGGCGGCTCCATCATCATTGCCATAGTCCTGCTCAGCGTGGTCGTGAACTTCTACGTGGAGTTTCAGGCTCGACATGCGGTGGAGGACATTCGCAAGCAGGTGGCTACCACCGCCGCCGTTGTGCGCGACGGCCACGAACAGGAGCTGCCGGTCGCGGAGCTGGTCCCCGGGGATATCGTCCGGCTCAATGCGGGGGACCTGGCGCCGGCCGACGCCCGTCTATTGGACAGCAAGGACCTGCACGTGCGCGAGTCCGCGCTCACGGGAGAGTCTCTGCCGGTCGACAAGGCGGCGGGCGATCTGGCAGCGGGACAGCACACCATCGCCGACGCCAGCAACAGCGTTTTTCTGGGGACCGCCGTGCAGACGGGAATCGGCACCGCGGTCATCGTTCGCACCGGCAAGGACACCGTCTTCGGCGTCATCGCCCAACGGCTGGCCACGCGGCCGCCGGAGACTGAGTTCGGCCGCGGCATACGCCACTTCGGATTGATGATCACGCGCGTGATGATGCTGCTGGTGCTCTTCGTCCTGATGGTGAACCTGCTCCTGCATCGGCCGCTGCTGGAATCGTTCTTGTTCTCGGTGGCGCTGGCTGTGGGGATGACGCCGGAGATGATGCCGATGATCATCACCATCTCGCTGGCGCAGGGTGCGCGCCGGATGGCCCGGAAAAAGGTCCTGGTGAAGCAGCTTGCGGCCATCGAGGATTTCGGCAGCATCGAGATTCTGTGCAGCGATAAGACCGGCACCCTCACCGAAGGCGAGATCGCGCTGGACCGGCACGTGGACGTTGAGGGCCGCGACAACGACGACGTGCTGCGGTTCGTCTACCTGAACAGTTACTTCCAAACCGGCATCAAGAGCCCGCTGGACGACGCCATCTTGAAGTATGCGCGGCCCGCCATTACGGAGTACGAGAAGGTGGACGAGATCCCCTTCGACTTCAACCGCAAGCGGCTTTCCGTGGTGGTGCGCCATGGCGGCGAGGACCTGCTGATAACCAAGGGCGAGGCGGAGAGCATGTTCGCCATCTGCGCGACCGTCACCATCGACGGGGATCCCCAACCGTTCGACGAAAGCCGGCGGGCCCAGGCGATGGAGACTTTGAAGAAGTTGAGCGCCGACGGGTACCGCGCCCTGGGAGTCGCGGTCCGGAAGGTGGAGAAGCAGGACGCTTATGCGCTTACGGCCGAGCGGGAGATGACGCTGGCCGGGTTCGCGGCATTCCTGGACCCGCCCAAGGAGGGGATTGTCGCGGTTCTGGAAGCGCTGAAAAAGAACGGCGTTTCCGTGGTCATTATGACCGGCGACAACCGGTACGTGACGCAGGAGGTGGCTCGCCAGGTCGGCCTCCCTACCGACCGCATCGTCACCGGCGACCAGTTGGACACCATGGACGATGCCGCCCTGGCCTACCAGGCGGAGCACGGCGCCATCTTCACGCGCGTGTCTCCGGAACAAAAAAACCGGGTGATCCTCGGTCTGAAGGCGCGCGGGCACGTGGTCGGGTACATCGGCGACGGCATTAACGACGCTCCGTCGCTGCACACCGCGGACGTCGGCATTTCGGTGATGAATGGCGTGGATGTGGCCAAAGACGCCGCCAAGATCATCCTGCTGGAGAAGGACCTGGGGGTCTTGAACGACGGGGTGATGGAAGGGCGGCGGTGCTTCGCCAACATCATGAAGTACATCATCATGGGGACCAGCTCCAACTTCGGCAACATGTTCAGCATGGCCGCGGCATCGCTGTTCCTGAAATTCCTGCCCATGCTGCCGACTCAAATCCTGCTGAACAACTTTCTATACGACACTTCGCAGATCGCCGTCCCCGGCGATAATGTCGATCCGGCCCTGCTGCACAAGCCCAAGCGGTGGCAAATCGGGTTCATTCGCCAGTTCATGACGATCATCGGCCCCATCAGCTCGATCTACGATTTCCTGACGTTCGGGGTGCTGCTCTGGATGTTCCACGCCGGCGCCAACGCGCCGCTGTTCCGGACCGGGTGGTTCGTGGAATCGCTCGCCACCCAGACGCTGGTGGTGTTTGTGATCCGGACGGCGGGCAACCCGCTCAAGAGCCGTCCCAGCGGGCAGTTGCTGTTCAGTGTAGTGGCCGTCTCCGTCCTCGGCGCCGTGCTGCCGTACACGCCGCTCGGCCCCTTGCTCGGGTTTACCCCATTACCGCTGTCGTTGCTGGGTGCGATTGCGGTGCTGGGCCTGACATACCTGTTCCTGGTGCAAGCCGTCAAGACCTGGTTCTATCGCCGGCATGCGTTGCTGTGAACGGGGCGCGCATCACAAAGACGATGAGAGGGCAAGCTAAAGCATGCCCCACCAAGGTGGGGTTGGCATCACGCGTGCACGGAAGAACCATATGGCTATTGGACTGGCGATCGCGGCCCCCGCCGGGGATGCCGCCGGTATAGTGGATGTCATCACCGAGGTCCGCCGCGAAGAGGCGCTGCTGAAAACAGGGGCTTTGCAGAACGCGATTTTCAACAGCGCCAACTTTTCGAGTATCGCCACCGACGAGAAAGGCGTCATTCAAATCTTCAACGTCGGCGCCGAGCGCATGCTGGGCTACGCGGCCGCCGACGTGGTGAACAAGATCACCCCGGCCGATATCTCCGATCCGCAGGAACTGATCGCCCGCGCGGCGGCCTTGAGCGCGGAGCTGGCGACCACCATCACGCCGGGCTTCCAGGCATTGGTGTTCAAGGCCTCGCGCGGGATCGAGGACATCTACGAATTGACGTACATCCGCCAGGACGGCAGCCGTTTTCCGGCGGTGGTGTCGGTGACGGCGCTGCGCGACGACCAAGGCGGCATCATCGGCTACCTGTTGATCGGCACCGATAACACCGCGCGCAAACGGGCGGAAGAGGCTCTGCTGAAGGCGGGGGCCTTGCAGGCCGCAATTTTCAACAGCGCCAACTTCTCGAGCATCG
>JBAWDI010001012.1:0-8943 GCA_049590695.1 Bryobacteraceae bacterium | reverse complement strand
GCCCTATCCCGTCCGACTCAGGTAGGCTCAGTATGAAACGGACGGCTTCGCGGCTCAACCAAAAAGCAGCGAATGGAAAGTGTCGGCTTTCCGCCGTGTCTCACTCTTGGGGTCCACCGCAACCCATGCCGGTATTCCTACCGGCATTCCCCGAAGAACGTCGGCACGGACGCCGGCGTGGCAACGTGAAAAGTCGCTCCACGGAGTAGATTAGGCGCGTTTCTTGCGCCGCAGCACATTAGTGACGTAGCGCTTGAATTCCGGCATCCAAACTGCCAGAGGTTTGAGTTGGGGCGAACCCGGGAGGGATAATGAAGGTGTTCCCCTTCGGACCTAATGGCGACCTTGACTGAGAACGCGGATGCGGGCGCATGGCGGGAACCGGCACCGCCCTCCAGCAAGCTGCGCTGGTTGTTCCTCTCGGTTTCCGTATTGCTGCTGGCGCTCCTGCTGGTGTCCGGCGTTTTGGTGGTCCGCTTTCTCTCGGAAATGCGCACGCAGGAACTGGCGGCTACGCGCGCGCTGGCGGAGCGCACGCGCGCGCTATCCGGACTCTGGCTCTCCATACAGAGCTACAACCAGGCCGTGCAGCAATTCGTCGCGCAGACAGCCGCCGACCGGGAGTCCGAAGTTCGCCGCCTGCTCGATCAACTCACCCTGGAAATCGACGCCGATTTCGAGCGCTACCCCAGCGTCCGGGACTCCGAGGAAGCCGCGCTGCTGAACGGCATGCGGGGCATCTTCTCACAACAGCGGACGCTATACATCACGATTCTGGCGGCGCGGCCCGCGGAACGCCGGCGCCAGGCGGAAAACATGCTGGCCGAGCACCTGGTGCCCGTCCAGAAGCAGATCCTGGACTGGTCCGGAAAACTCCAGGTGTGGAACGGTGAGCGGCTGCAACATGCCGATAGCGGGCTCGTGACCCAGTTTGCGAATCTGCAAGCGAGCCTCGCGCGGGTGCTGGCCATCGGATTCGGAAGCGGTCTGCTGCTGGTGCTGGGCAGCATGGCGTACATCGTGCGGCTCGATCGGCAGACGCGCGCCCGCTACGTGGAACTGGCGCGCAGCCGGTACGCGCTGCAGCAACTCTCGGCGCGTCTGGTGGACGCACAGGAGACCGAACGGCGCTCCATCTCGCGCGAGTTGCACGACGAAGTCGGACAATCGCTGGGAGCCCTTCTGGTGGATATCGGCCGGCTCTCGACCACGCTCTCCGGCGGCCATCCGGAAGTGAAGACACAACTGGACAACCTGAAATCGGTGGCCGAGCGAACCTTCCAATCGGTGAGGAATATGGCGCTCCTGCTGCGGCCTTCCATGCTGGACGACCTGGGGTTGGCGGCGGCGCTGGAATGGCAAGGGAGGGAAGTATCGCGGCGCAGCGAGATCGAAGTCTCGGTGGAATCGGAGAGCGTTCCGGAAGACCTGCCCGATGAATACAAGATTTACATCTACCGGCTGGTCCAGGAAGCCCTGAACAACGCGGTGCGGCACTCCGGCGCCAGGAACGCGAAGGTGGTGGTGGAGCGGCTGGCAAAATCCATCGTGGTGCGGGTTACCGATGACGGCCGCGGCTTCGATCCGGCCCGTTCGCGGGGAATGGGAATCTTGGGAATGGAGGAACGGGTGAAGCGGCTGGGCGGCATGTTGCGAGTGGAATCTCAGCCCGGAAAGGGCACCACCGTGACGGCGGACCTTCCCATTCCCGCCGGGGGCGCCGCGTGAGCGAGACCAGCGTCCTGCTGGCCGACGACCACACCCTGATTCGCGCGGGTCTGCGCATGGTGGTGGATGCCCAACCCGACCTCACGGTGGTCGGAGAAGCCAGCGACGGGCGTGAAGCCGTGGCCATGGCCGGGAAACTGAAGCCGGACGTAGCGGTGATGGATATCGCCATGCCGAGCTTGAACGGCATCGAGGCCTGCCGCCAGATTCGCGCGGCGCTGCCGGATACCCAAGTGGTCATGCTCAGCATGCACTCCGACGAAGGGTACGTGCTGCGGGCCCTGAAAGCGGGGGCCAAGGCCTACCTGCTGAAGGACTCCGCGGAAGCCGACCTGGCGCGCGCCATCCGCGCCGCGGTTGCCGGGAAGTCGTTCTTCAGTCCCGCCGTCGGCCACGTGCTTTTGCAGGACTATATGCGCCGGCTGGAGCGCACGGGCGGCGAAGATTCCTACGAACTGCTTTCGCCCCGCGAGCGGGAAATCCTGCAACTGGTGGCTGAGGGCAAATCCAGCAAGGAGATCGCCAATCTGCTCAACCTGAGCGTCTACACGGTCGAGACGCACCGCGCTAAGCTCATGCAGAAATTGAACTTACGCAGCGTCCCGGAAGTGATCCTGTACGCTGTGCGCAAGGGCATCATCTCCTGACCGCGGGCGGGCATACCAAGTCTCCGGGCCAGATATACCGACTTCCCATTACAAACCGGAATCCCTCTGGCCCCATCTGTATAGATGGAGCCACCAGAGGCATGGAAGCTCGCTGGTGGTCCTAAGACACTTTTTGGAGGCTACATGAAAACGCAATGGATTTGGGGCCGGCCGAAGACGGCAGCCGTGACGTTGGTGTTGGCGCTGGGATTGGGCGGTCTGGCGGTCGGGGCCGTGGATCACCTGGTCAATCCGCCCGCCACGTTCAAGTTGGCGAGCGCGGACGAACCGGCGAGCCACAACAGTTTCGCGCCGGTGGTGAAGAAGGTATTGCCCTCGGTGGTGACCATCACTTCGTCCCGTGTGGTGAAGACCGGCTTTTCCGGAGGGGATGACGGAATCCCTCCGATGTTCCGCCAGTTCTTTGGCGATCAGGGCCAGTTCTTCGGCGATCAGGGCAACGGCAACGGACAGTTTCGCATGCCCCGGCAACAGAAGGAACAGGGCATGGGCTCGGGCGTGATCGTCAGCCCGAATGGCTACATCCTGACCAATAACCACGTGGTGGATCACGCCACCAGCGTGACCGTGATCATGCCCGACAAGCACGAATACAGTGCGCGCGTGGTGGGCACCGATCCGAAGACCGATATCGCGGTACTCAAGGTGGATGCCGGCTCGCTGGAGCCGATCACCATCGGCGATTCCGACAAGGTGCAGGTGGGCGACTACGTGCTGGCCGTCGGCAATCCCTTTGGCGTCGGCAAAACGGTCACCATGGGCATCGTCAGCGCTACCGGCCGCGCCAATCTGGGCATCGAAGACTACGAAGACTTCATTCAGACCGATGCGTCGATCAACCCCGGCAACTCGGGCGGCGCGCTGGTGAACGACCGCGGCGAGCTGATCGGCATCAACACCGCCATCCTGGCCAACGGATCGGAAGGCAACCAAGGCATCGGTTTCGCCGTTCCCGTTGACGTGGCGCGCAATGTGATGGACCAGATCATCAACCACGGCAAGGTGACCCGCGCATACCTGGGCGTGATGGCTCAGGAAGTGACGCCCTCCATCGCCAAGGCCTTCCATGAACCGGAAGTGCGCGGCGCGTTGGTGGGCGATGTGACCCCCAACAGCCCGGCCCAGAAGGCGGGCTTGGAAAAGGGCGACATCATCCTGGGCATCAACGGCAAGCCGGTAAACAACAGCGCCGAACTGCGCATGCACGTTTCGCTGATGGCTCCTGGAACCAACGTGGACGTGAAGGTGTTCCGCGACGGTGCCGAGAAAACCATCCCGCTGACCCTGGCGGAAATGCCCACGGAAACCGCCAGCAACGAACAGCCGGAGAGCAGCAGCCCGGATGCCCTGCAAGGGATCACGGTAGAGAACGTCACCGCCCAGACGGCCCGGCAGTTGGGATTGCCGGCTAGCGCTACGGGAGTCGTGGTGACCAACGTGGATCCGGCCGGCAAAGCCGCCGAATCCGGCCTGAAACGCGGCGACGTGATTCAGGAAGTGAACCACAAACCGGTGCGCAACACCGCGGATTTCGAAACCGCCATGCGCAACGCGAAAGACCCCACTCTCCTGTTGGTGAACCGGCAGGGCAGCACGATGTTTCTGGCTGTCTGACCGGTCATCACCGATGCAGGAACAGGCCGGCCCCGGCTTCCTCCGACGGGACCGGCCCTTTTTGTGATTTTCTGGCGCGCCCGGAGAGACTCGAACTCCCGACCTACTGGTTCGAAGCCAGCCGCTCTATCCACCTGAGCTACGGGCGCGCGCCCACCACGATTCTAGCAGCCCCTACCCTTCCGCCACCACCGGGTTCGCCAGCTCAGCCGGGCCTATTGGCCAAGATTGGATTCGAGACGGCGCTTCGTGCATCAACGCCTATTCGGCTCAGATCCGCTTGTCCAAGAGTCTGATGAACCCTTCCTGTGAGAAGTGGCGGTCATTCGTGAGGATTTCCCGAGTCCCCTTCCGCCTCATGACGTTCATAGAGATGCAGTCCGTCAAGCTGTAATCCTTGTCTGGACGCCTCTCGTACAGCTCCAGCCCAGCGAGAAACGACTCGTGCGACTGGGCCACCACCTCAATGGCGGGATCGGTGAGAATCTCATGCACAAGCCGGCAAGCCAAGCGCCTGGTCCGTTCGGCCTGCGCGGAAACCGCCGTGAGAAACTCGCTCAGAACCTCCTCCGTGGTGACGAGAGACGCTCCGGATAGGTCCACGGCCCTGGCGGTGCTGGCCCACGGATCGCCAGGGAGGAAGATCGCGATCCAATAAAGGGTGTCGGCAAAGACGTGCTTCACTTCTTCGGCGTTCCGTACACGTAATGATCAATCTGGCTGGAGAGATCTTCCGGTATGGCCTTCAGCTCGCTTCTGGGAATCATGTTTCCCAGCCGTTGCGCAATCTTGGCGATGCGCGGCACGGATTGAGACCGCCGGGCCGGACGGGTACCAGGAGTCGCGATGCCGTTCTTCCTTCCGCTCGTGGTGGCCATGATGCTTATAGCATAGCAGTTCGAAAATGAGGCCAGCCCAATTTGCCGCGCGTGCAGGTTGCCCGTATAATAGAGGCAGCTTGCCAAGGAGGTTTCGTAAATGGCCGAGTTGAATGAGGCCGCCGCACCGGCGCCGCCGTGGGGCTTCTATGCACGCCTGCGAGGAAAGCTAGGGGTTTCCCGCATCCGGACCGGGGATGAACTGGCATCCATGGTGGAGAAGCGGCTTCCCGTCACGACGATCAAGTCGCTGGTCCGTGGCGGCCTGTCCGACGCTGAAGTGTACCAGTTGATCGTGCCGCGCAGGACGCTGGCGCACCGCATTGCCAGGCATCAGCCGCTCTCGAAGGGTGAGTCGGACAAGGCCGTGCGCGTGGCCCGGATCACGGCCATGGCCGAGCAGGTGTTCGGCGAACCGGAACGCGCTTGGCGCTGGTTGCGGAAACCGCAGCAGCGTTTCGACGGCAAGGCCCCCATCGACATGCTGGCCACCGAAGCCGGCGCCCGCCTGGTGGAAGAGATGCTCATCCAGATCGATCAAGGGATCTTTGCGTGATTCTGTGGCGCGCCGGCAACCATTCCACGTTGGATGGAGGCGGCGGTTTGAGCGCGGCCGGACGATGGCATACGGCCGGACGGCGGATCGTATATTGCGCGCCGAATCCGGCGACGGCGCTTCTTGAGGTGCTGGTCCACGCAAAAGTGGATATCGAAGATGTGCCCGTCGGCTACCGGTATCTGGAAATCGAGACTCCCGACTCGCTGGTCATCGAGGACGTGGACATGGGCGCATTGGGCCGGGCGTGGCAGACGGATCTGGAGGCGACCCGCCGCGCTGGCGACGAATGGCTCCGCTCCGGCCGCACCGCCTGGTTCCGGGTCCCATCGGTGATCGTGCCGGCGGCCTGGAACGTTCTGATGAACCCGCGGCACCCGGAGAGCGCGCAGGCGCGGATTGTCCGCGTCCACTCCTATGGCATCGACCCGCGCCTGCGGCGGTAGACTGGCGGAAGAACCTGGCGGCCCGATCCCCGATCGAACCGGGGGGGCGGTTGAGCTAAACTGAGAATTGCGATGCCGCAAAAAACGGAAGGAGCAGAAACCGGAGAGGACCAGGTACGGCTCCCGGCCGGCGTTGTCTTCAAGCCGCCGGTCAGCGCGGAGGACCTGAAGGCCGATACCGAATTCGACCCGGAAGGGGCGGAAGAGTTCGTGGCCCTGATCCAGGCACTTCGTAAGAACGGCTCCCGGCCCGTGTCTCTCTAATGGACCCCACAACGCCCGCGGTTGTGGATACGGATGTAGTTTCCTACCTTTTCAAGAATCATTCTCTTGCTCCGGCCTATCAAGCCATCCTTGCAGGCAGACCATTGGCGGTTTCGCTGATTACGCTCGCGGAAATCGAGTATGGCATGGAAGCGAAGAACTGGGGTGCCGCGCGTCGCGATCTGATGCACCGTTTTCTCACTCGCTTTACGCTTCTCCTGCCGGACGTGGAGACGGCCCGGGCGTGGGCGCGGATCAAGAGCGGCTGTGAAAAGAAAGGCCGGCCTATCGCCTTCGCGGATGCCTGGATTGCGGCCGCCGCCCTGCAGTTGAACGTGCCACTGGTCACGCACAATTCCAGCGACTACAGAGCCGTGGAGAAGCTGACGATTTTGACGGCCGCAGCGAGGTAGACCCGGGAGTGGCGCGTCCGGAGAGACTCGAACTCCCGACCTAGCGGTTCGAAGCCAGCCGCTCTATGCACCTGAGCTACGGGCGCGCGCCCACCACGATTCTAGCAGCCCCCTACCCTTCCGCCACCACCGGATTCACCAGTTCCCCAAGCCCTGCCACCCGCACCACCACTTCGTCGCCGGGCTTCAGCCAGCGCGGAGGCTTGCGCGCCATCCCCACGCCGCCCGGCGTGCCGGTCGAAATAATGTCGCCGGGCTCCAGCGTGAAGACGCTCGACAAAAACGCAATCAGCTTCGGCACCCCGAAAATCAGGTGGCGCGTGTTCGAGTTCTGCATCACCTGGCCCGATAGCGTCAGGGAGATGTCCAGGTTGTGCGGGTCCTCGATTTCTTCCGCGGTCACGATGGCCGGGCCGATGGGCGCGAACGTGTCGAACGTTTTGCCGATCATCCACTGCGTGGTGGCCATCTGGAAATCGCGCGCGCTCACGTCGTTGACCATGGTGTAGCCGAACACGTGCTCGCGCCAGCGCTCTTCCGGAATGTGCCGGCCGCCCTGGCCGATCACGACCGCGAATTCGGCTTCGTAATCCGGCTTGACGGAGTTTCTCGGAAGCACGATGGGATGCCGGTGCCCGGTCACCGCGGTCTGGAATTTCGCGAAGACCGTGGGCGTTTCCGGAATCGGCAGGTTCGACTCCGCGGCGTGGTCGCGGTAGTTCAGGCCTATGCAGACGATCTTGGGCGGCCTGGGAACCGGCGCCGCCAGCCTGGTCCTGGCGGGGTGGAAGGGTTCGCCGGGAGGCGGGTTCTTCAACCAGCGCCGCACGCGGTCCAGGGCGTCCGCACCGCCGGCGATCACCGAGAGCACACTGTCGAACCCGGCGCCGCCAATCCCAATCAGCTCGCCGCCCAAAAGCACTCCGGGCTCGGCGTAGCCTTCTCTCTCTAGTGTGACGAACCGCATGCGAAATTTCCTCCAGAGGCACCCATGCTACCATGGGAACAACTGTCGCCTGGAGGGCCAATGAGTCTGTTGTGGATGCTGGTCGTCACGCTGGTAATCCTGCAAGTATCGATTTTTTGCACCACGATTTTCTTGCATCGTTCGAAAACGCACCGCGCGCTGGAGTTGAACCCCGTGGTGGGAGCGCTCATGCACCTCGAGCTGAGCCTGTTCACGGGGGTGATCCCGCGCCAGTGGGCCGCCGTGCATCGCAAACACCACCACTTCTCCGACCAGCCAGGCGATCCGCACAGCCCCTATATCTACGGCCTGTGGACCGTGCTGTTCGGGAACTATTTCTTCTATCGCAAGGAAGCCAACGACCAGGCCATGGTCCGCAAGTACACGCCCGACTGGAAAGACGACGCGCTCGATAAGCTCCCCTTCATGAACTATGCGGCGCTGGGCGGGATGGCAATTTTCATGCTGATGTTCGGCGTATGGTGGGGTCTCGCGGCCTGGACCGTGCATGTGGTGCTGTACGTTTTTCTCAACTCCTCGGTCAACAGCATCTGCCACATGGTGGGTTACCGCAATTTCGACAACCAGGCGACCAACCTGCAGTCCATCGCGTTTCTAACCGCCGGCGAAGGGCTGCACAACAATCATCACCAGTACCCCACTTCGGCGCGGCTCTCGCT
This sequence comes from Bryobacteraceae bacterium, assembly GCA_049590695.1. GTDB lineage: Bacteria > Acidobacteriota > Terriglobia > Bryobacterales > Bryobacteraceae > Fen-178. The sequence goes on along the minus strand of JBAWDI010001012.1, from coordinate 729 downwards.
GCGCGGGCACGAAATCGACCCGGCGTGGCCCCTCATTCACCTGCTGGAAGCCTGCAAGCTGGCCAAGGTGCGGCAGCTTCCCATGGCCAAAGCGGCCGCGTAGGAAAAGGGGACAGACGCATTCTTCGCCGCGAAAAATGCGTCTGTCCCCTTTTCCTTTACACTGAAATCATGCGATGGCTCGTCGCGCTCATGCTGCTCGCCCGCGTGCCGCTGGTGGCCGGCACTGCGGCCGACGTGGCGCGCGCCATCCGCGAAAACAGCTTCGACCGCGACGAATGCTATCGCGTTCGCGATCTCACCCTGGTCAAAGAAGATATACGCATCTACCTCACCGACGGATACCTGATCTTCAGCAAGCCGGTGGCGGGCCGCCCGATCGCCGCGCTTTTCGTGGCCGATACCGGCGGCGGGGACGGCGAAGTGCTGTTGCTGCCGCCCGATCGCGCCGAGCGCCGGTCGCTGGCCACCTACATCGACTCTCCCAATCTGGATGAGCACTTCCGCGGCGCGGTATTCCTGTTCACCGGCGATGTCTACGACGCGCTGAAAAAGCAGTTGCCGGACAACCCCGCCAACAAGAAGATCCCCGAACTGGGCGCCTTGCTGGATGAGCAATGGACCTCGGCGCTGCGCAATCTCGGCGCCGCCTACCAGACGCGGATCGCGCTCGATCTGCTGGGCTGGCCGGCCAGCCGGCCCGGCCTGCTCGCCGCCTTCATTCAGGGA
>JBAWDI010001011.1:0-8535 GCA_049590695.1 Bryobacteraceae bacterium | reverse complement strand
CATTTTCCATTCTCCTTTCAATGGCAAAGTGTCGGTATGCCCCGTGTCTCAATTTTGGGGACCACTACAGGGAATGCCGGTAGGAATACCGGCATGGCAGGCGAAACGCCTGCTCCACGGTGCGCCGTGGACCGCCCCACAATTTATTCTGGACACCGCAGCGGCTTATTTAAACGGCTTGGTCGCCAGAATGAGGGGCGAGGGACCCGGCGCGTCGATGGTCCGCGGGTCTCGGAATCCGGCTTCGCGCAGCCAGCCGGCGATCTCGCCAAACGACCACGTATCGCCCGCATCGGTATTCACCAGCATGTTGACGGCGAAGATCAGGGCCACCGGCGGGCCGGTTCGCGCATCGTCCACCAGGAACTCCGCGATGGCGATGATGCCGCCCGGCGCCAGCGCGTCGAAGGTCTTCTTCAGCAGCGCGCGGCCGCGCTGTTCGCCCTCGCTGTGCAGAATGTGGCCGAGCGTGGCGATGTCGTGCCCGCGCCCGAAATCGGCGGCCGCCAGATCGCCCGCCACAAATGAGAACCGCCCGGCCACACCCAGGCGTGCCGCCACCTTGCGCGTGACGTCCAGAACGCCGGGCCAATCCACCGCGGTCACGGTAACCCGCGGCGACTTTTGCGCCAGCGCGATGCCCCAGACGCCGGAGCCGGCTGCCAGGTCGAGCACTCTCACGGGCTTTTTCGCTTCCGCGATCTCCAGAGCCTCCGCCAACCTCTGCGCCGACGGATAACTCATGGGGAAGATGTCCTCGACGAAGGCGTGGAAGAACTCGGCTCCCACTTTCTCCCGGTTGACGCTGGCTGTGGGCTTGCCGGTTCGCACCACCTTCTCCATCTCCAGCCATTTCGGCATGAGCTGCGTGCTGGTATGCCGGATCACTCCTCCCAGAAAGCCCGGCTTGTCGCCGACCAGAAACGCCGCGCTGTCCGCCGCCAATCCGAACCGTCCCGCGGCGTCCTTGGTCAGAAGTTCGAGACCGGCGAGGGCGTTCATGATCGCGCGCAAGCCGCGGACCGAAGCGCCCGACCGCGCGGCCACGTCCTCGACGGTCTTAGACCCTCCGTCCAACAAATCGAAAACACCGTGGTGAAGCGCGGCCTCGATGATCAGCGGTGGGGCGTAACCCCACGCCAACTGCTGAATCCTCTCGGGCGTCACCGCCGCTTGACTGGTTGCCCCCATGTGACAGAATTCCCCTCTCTTGAGATTGAAATGCTACTGATCCGATGCTGTCGGGTGCGGGGAGGATTCAGGGCGGAAGAGCGGCCTTACCTGGGTCCGTCCTGGACGGCCCGAGCCAGGTGCGTCCACTTATTGACGGCGTAGGCAACCAATCCCTGGAGCCCGGCGCGCTCGCTGGCGTCGAGGAGGCGCCGGGCCATCATCGAAACTTCTTCCAGCAGCGCGTCCAGGCGAATCAGCAACTGGGTGATGCCGGGCGAGGTTGGCTGGTTGGCATCGCGGGCCTGCTTCAATTGCGCGCGCAGCGTCTGAATAGCGGCGCGGATCTTAGGCGCGTTTTCCTCGGTCAGAGCCAGTTTCCGGCCGTCGATCTCGAGGCCCTCGTCCGACACCTGGCTGGCGATCTGCCGGTAGGTTTCCGGCGAGATGCGAGCGATCTCGGAAAGTCGGAAATAAGCTTCTCCGAATTCCTCGTGCTGTTGGATGAGCCTGTCCGCCTGCGCACGGCTGATGCCGGCGTACTCCTTGCAGAACTCCTCCCATGTAGACTCGATCTTTTCATACAAGCGAGTTTCCCGAACCTGCTTCAGGCACAGCGCCTGCGCGGCCGAGCATTTGTTGGCGATCACGGCGAACGCCTGCTGGCGCCCCACCCAGGCGCCGGCATCGATCCATTCTCTTGGTGTGTGCATAAACGGTCTTGTGTTGCGCAGATCTGAGCGGAAAAACGGGTAAGCTCCGTTGAAAACAAAACGTTTAGCCGTCCGCGTCCGCTCAGATCTGCGCGAGAGCCTCCTTCCCCTCTATCTTGATTATTACTTGCGAGTGCGCGGAAAATGCTCTGCGTGAGGTGGCGATTTGAGCGTAACCCTTGGAATTCGAATGGATTACGAAAATTGCGTGGGGTTGTGACCGCCGCCGGCGCTACTCCGGCGGCTCGTGATGGTTGCCGTCGGAGACCTCGCGCAAAACGTCGTTCACGACCTCCCCTGAGAGGTCCGAATGCAACTCGGCGTTCATGCGGCGCAACGCCACACCGACAATGTCGCGGTGATGCAGCTTCGATCCCGGACCCTTGGCGCTCAGCTCCAGCCAGAGCCGGTGGACCAGGTCGAGGTCCTCCGGCCAGAGGCGTGGCGGATGCGGGCCCAGGTTGAAGAACACTGTGTCCTTCTGGTTTTCGAGAACGATCTCCAGAGACAGCGAAGGCCGCGGCTCGGGAAGCTGCTCCCAGTAGCGGCCCACCTGGGCGCCCTGCTCGGAAGGCGTGAGCTTGGGCGAAAGCCCCATGACAATGCGCGAGGATTCCAGGCGCGCGGCCGTCTGAACCACGGCCTGGTAGGGGTCCGAGCCGGGCACCACCATCAGCTCGACGTGCTTGCCCGCCTTTTCCGCCAGCGTGACAACCTGCGAGAACACGGTGGTTTCATCCTCGGAAAAAATCTGGCTGCTATCGAGCCCGTGCTCGCCGGAGGCCGCCTGCGTCACCATGTGGACGGAAAGCACCACGATGTCGATCTTGCGCGTATCGGTCTTCTCGAGGATGCGTCCGAGGTGCTGCAAATGGTGGGGATTGCGCACCGCCACGAGCACGTTGCCCGGCCGCGCGGTGACCGAGTCGGCGGAAAGGTCGGCGTGCGGATCGAGCCGGAACTTCTCCATCTCTTGGGCGTGCCCGATCTTGCGTTTCCGGTTGTAGATTTCGGAGAGTTCGAAGACGATGAAAAAGACGACCGTGAAACTGACGCCGGAAATGGTGGCCACCTTCTTGGTGAGCACGTTGATGATGGCCAACGCGAAGAGGGCGACGGTGATCATGATGAGGCCCAGGGGAATCTCCGTACCCCCCAGCCGGAAATTCAGCGGGACCTTCCAATCGCGGTCCTCCGGCTGCTTGTAGCGCAACACCAGCACCGAAAGCGCCTTCATCGCGAAGCTCCATACCACGCCGAACGCGTAGGCCTCGCCCAGCATGAAGATGTTCCCGCGGCTGACCAGGATGGTGAGCAGTTGCAGCGCCACGATCAAGTTGATGAGGCGTGAGGAGGTGCCGAACGTCTTATGCGGATGCCGGAACCAGTCGGGAAGCACGCCATCCTCCGCCACCCGGTTGAGAACGCCGTTGGACCCGATAATGGCGGTATTCACCGCGCCGGAGAGAATCAGGGTCCCCACCAGCACCACGAAGCCGTGAAAGAGCAGGCGCACGGAAACCGGCCCGATGAGGTACATGGCCAGCCCGCCGATCAGGTTGTCCAGGAAGTTCTGGCGCGCGGCGTCGGGGATGATCATGACCGCGAAGAAGCACACCAGCGAGGTGAACGCCAGGCTGTACACGATGATCGCAAAACCCGCGCGCTGCAAACTCTTCAGCTTGGGGTATGCGATTTCCCGATATACCTGCGCCAGCGTTTCGAATCCGCTCATGGCCAGGAGCGAATGCCCCAGGCCGATCATGACGGCGATCAGGGTGATGGAAGGGGCCACCGTGCCCTGCAGCCAGCCGAGCGCGTCGGGGCTGAACTTCAGGTTGGCGGGCACGGGCAGCGGGACCGGCTGGTAGCCGTTCTTGAGGATGGTGGCGATGCACCAGACGATCAGAATCACCACCATCACGGTGGTGATTTGCATGATGCGCAGGGCCTTCTCGCTGGATTCGTGAATCCCGATGATGTTCTTGCGCCAGAAGTAGATCGTCACGACCGCTGCGAACGCGGCGGCAAAATAGGGCCCGTTCACGTGCATCCCGGGGATGTGGAAGTTGGCGCCGGTTTCATTAATCAAACCGCCCAGGTACAGGCCCGCGCTGACGGCGCTGATGGGTCCGGTGAGCACGTAGTCGAACATGAGGGCCGAGACGGAGAACTTGGCCAGGGTGCCGCCCATGGCCTCGTGCACCACTTTGTACACGCCGCCGCGCACGAACATGGAGCAGCTCTCGATGTAGATGGCGCGCACCGAGTAGGAAAACAGCATGATCGCCAGGATGAACCAGGGCGCGGATTTCCCGACCGCGTGTTCGGCGATGCCGCCGACGTAATACGCCGACGAAGCCATGTCGCTGAGCACGATGGCCGCCGCTTTCCAGAAGGAAATGAACGACAGCATGACGGTGGTGGCCACAACCACCTTGACCGTCGCCGGCCGTTGTTCCGTTGTCACGTAAAGGTCTCCTAGATCACCTTGCGGGCCAGACGGGGGACAGACAGGTGCGATTCTTCACGCTCATATTAGCATAGGGTAGGAGGACGGAGCGGTTCCCATGGAATCCGAGGCGCTGGCGCGCGCGGTGATTGCCAAGCTACGCGGGGCGGGACACCAGGCGTACCTGGTGGGCGGCTCGGTCCGCGACCTGCTTCTGGGGGCCAAGCCCAAGGACTTCGACGTCTCGACCGACGCGCGCCCCGAGCGCATCATGGAGCTGTTTCCCCAATCGGGACAAGTGGGCGCGCACTTCGGCGTGGTTCTGGTGCGCGACGCAGGTGCGCAGGTGGAGGTGGCTACGTTTCGCAGCGACCACGAATACGCCGATGGCCGCCGCCCCGCCGGCGTGCATTTCGAGAGCGACCCGCGCGGGGACGTTCTGCGCCGCGATTTCACCATCAACGGGCTCATGATGGAGGCGGCGACGGGGGAAGTGCTCGACTACGTGGGCGGGCGCGCCGATCTGGAGCGGCGCGTGGTGCGCGCTATCGGCGACCCCGATGCCCGCTTCGGAGAAGATCACCTGCGGCTGCTGCGCGCTGTCCGTTTCGCGGCGCGCCTGGGCTTCGAGATCGAATCCGCCACGTTCGAAGCCATGATGCGCCACCATGCGCTGATCCTGAAAGTATCGGCCGAGAGGGTTCGTGAAGAGCTGACGCGCATCCTGATTGAGGGCGGCGCGCGCCGCGGCTTCGAGCTGCTGGATGCGAGCGGCATGTTGGCTGATCTGCTGCCCGAGGTGGCGGCCATGAAGGGCGTCGCGCAGCCGCCGGAATTCCATCCAGAGGGTGACGTCTGGACGCACACGCTGTTGCTGCTCGACAACCTCGACCACCCTACCCCCACGCTGGCTTGGGGCGCATTGCTGCACGACGTTGGCAAGCCGGCGACCTTCCGCGTGGCGGAGCGCATCCGCTTCAACGGCCACGTGGAGGCGGGCGTGAAGCTGGCGCACGGCATCCTGAACCGTCTGCGTTTCTCGCGCGGCGACATGGAGCAAGTGGAGGCGCTCATCGCCAATCACATGCGTTTCAAAGACGCGCACCGCATGAAGCAGAGCACGCTCAAGCGTTTTCTGCGAATGCCGGATTTCAGCGAGCACCTGGAGCTGCACCGCCTGGATTGCCTGGCCAGCAACGGCAACCTGGAGAACTACGAGCTGGTGAGACGCAAGCTGGAAGAGCTGCCGGAAGAGCAGTTGAAACCGGCGCCGCTGGTGACGGGCGCGGACCTGATCGCCGAGGGATACGACCCGGGGCCGCGGTTTGCCGAAATGCTGGCGGCGGTGGAGGATGCGCAGTTGGAAGGGCGCGTCGGCAGCAGGGAAGAAGCCTTGGCGATGGTGAGAGAGATGTTTGGGCGATGAAGTTTCCGATGGCTGGATGTATAATCGATACCGCTCCGGGAACTGATCCCGGCACAGGAGATCGTCATGAAACTGGTAACCGTGTTCTGCTCTACTCTAGCGTTCTCTCTCGCCCTCGCCTTCGCGGCGGATATCCCTCACTTGCAGAAGCAGGGGACTGCCACCCAACTGATCGTTGACGGGAAGCCCTTTCTGGTGCTGGCCGGGGAACTGCACAACAGCAGCGCCACAAGCCTAGAGTACATGAAGCCGGTGTGGCCCAGGCTCGCCGAGGCCAAGCTCAACACCGTCCTGGCGGGCGTTTCCTGGAACCAGATCGAGCCGTCGGAAGCCAAGTTCGACTTCAGCGTACTGGACGGCGTCGTCCGGGATGCGCGGAGCCACAACCTGCGTCTGGTGCTTCTATGGTTCGGAAGTTGGAAGAACGCTACCTCCAGCTACGCGCCCGACTGGGTGAAGAAGGACTTCAAGCGCTTCCCGCGCATCCAGGTACGGGATGGCAAGACCATCGAACTGCTGTCCACGCTCAGCGATGCCAACCGGGACGCCGATGCGCGCGCTTTTGCGGCACTGCTGCGGCACGTCAAGGAAGTCGACGGCCAGCAGCGCACGGTTCTTATGATCCAGGTGGAGAACGAAGTGAATGTGGAAGGGGACTCGCGCGACCGTTCGCCCGCGGCCAACAAGGCATTCGCGGGGCCGGTGCCGAAGGCGTTGATGGACTACCTTCAGAAGCACAAGGACGGGCTGATCTCCGAGTTTCGCCAGGTGCGGGAAACGGCCGGCTTCAAGACCTCAGGCACCTGGGAGGATGTGTTCGGAAAGGGCGTCGCGACGGATGAAGCCTTCATGGCCTGGAACTATTCGCGCTACATCGGGCGGGTGGTGGAGGCGGGCAAAGCCGAATACCCGCTGCCGATGTACGTGAACGCGGCGGTGATGGGATTCGCGCGAGTAGGTCCGCCCGAAAGAGCGCACAGCGGCGGCCCTCTCGCTGAGTTGATGGACGTGTGGAGGGCCGGGGGGCCGCCAATCGATATACTCTCGCCCGACATTTACGGCAACGACGACTTTTTTGTGTCGACCACGGCATCGTATGCCCGATCGGGGAACCCGCTGTTCATCCCCGAGTCGAACGGGGGGCGGGAAGGCGCCACCAGGGCGCTCTACGCCTTCGGGCGCCACAACGCCGTGGGCTTCTCGCCCTTCGGTATCGATGGGTCCAGAGCGCCCGACACCGACCTGATCGCCGGCTATGACCTCATTGCGCAATTGGCGCCGCTGATTTCGGCGCACCAGGGCACAGGCACGATCTCCGCCGTCTTGCTCGGGCAGAACAACCAGTCTCAGAAGATTCAGGTGGGGAATTATACGCTGGAGGCCGCGGTCATGAGGCCCCGCGCCATGCCTGGGGCGCCTCCGGCACAGGCGACAGTGCCCTCCGCGGCCGCGGTTTTCATTGCGGTGGGGCCTGACGAATACTACGTGGCCGGCAGCGGTATGACGGTCCGGTTTTCGCCGAACGGACCGGGGCCCGCGCTGGCAGGGCTCGGCACCGTGGAAGAAGGCAGTTTCGTAAACGGCCGCTGGGTACCCGGCCGGCAGCTCGCCGGCGACGAAACCGAGCAGGGGCAGTGTCTGTCGCTGCGGAACTTGGGCATCCAGCGCGTCACGTTGTACCGCTACGAATGAGCGCGGGTGGTACGGCGCAAAGAATGCGCCGTCGGGCCGCATATGTGGAGCGACCTTTCAGGTTGACACGTCGGCGTCGTTGCCGACGTTCTTTGGGGGATGCCGGCAGGAATGCCGGCATGGCAGGCGAAACGCCCGCTCCACAGTGCATTTGCGCCTCACACCACCAGCAGCTTGCGGGCGCGGCGGAAGACGTCGAGCAGCATCTTCTCCGTCAGCTTGCCGGTGGAGGTGTTCTGCTGGCTGGGGTGATAGGAACCGATGAGCAGCGGTTGCCCGGGCGCGGTGGTGAACTGGCGGTTGTGGCCGAAGACGAAGGGCGCGCGGCTGCGGATTGCGCCGCGCGCTTTCAGCACATCCAGGTACGCATCGAAGGCGATCTTGCCCAGGGCCACCACCACTTTCACGTTCGTCAGCAGATCCAGCTCGCGTTCCAGGTAAGGGCGGCAATTGCGAAGCTCCTCGGGCGTGGGCTTGTTGCCGGGAGGCGCGCAGCGGGCGGCCGCCGTGATGTAGACATCGCGAAGCACCAAGGCGTCGTGGCGCGAGACGCTGGCCGGCTGCGAGGCGAAGCCGGTCTGGTAGAGGGCGCGGTAGAGCCAGTCGCCGGAGCGGTCGCCGGTGAACATGCGGCCGGTGCGATTGGAGCCGTGCGCGCCGGGGGCGAGGCCCAGAATCAGGATGCGGGCTTGCGGGTCGCCGAACGAGGGCACGGGTCTTCCCCAGTACTCCCAGTCGCGAAAGGCGCGGCGCTTCACGGCGGCGATGCGCGCGCAGTGCTGCCGCAAGCGGGGACAACGGCGGCAGCTTGCAACTTCGTTTTGCAGGGTCTGCAAGATTTCGAGCACGGGTCTATTTAATGGTAAGATGTTATTCGGCTGCTCCGGCCGGCTGTTCTGTATCCGCTCTGGCGTAGATCACTGCCGCGGCGAACCGCGCATCGTTATGAAGAGACTATTCCTCGTTGCGCTGGGATTCGGTCTGCTGGCGGGGCCGGGCGCCAATGCCGCCGTCAAGCATCCACGTAAACGCCGCTACACGGCTGCGGTGGCCACCCGCCGCGCGGCGCCCATCGTCAGGGT
>JBAWDI010001010.1:0-5662 GCA_049590695.1 Bryobacteraceae bacterium | reverse complement strand
GTTTGTGGCCGTGGGCTTGTGGTTCGGGGCCGGCGCCGTCAAAACACTGCGGAAGACGGCGATGGTGGGCCAAGAGATATCGGCGGCGGTTGGCGGGGCGCGAGCGGGGGCGAATCCCGCGCCGGCGGCTGCTGTCCCGAAGCGGCCCCTGAGTTGGGTGCGCAGCGCCATCTCGAAACGCGCCACGGTGGAGCTCACCGATACATTCCACGCCGGCATGAAATCCTGGAATGCCGCCCCTCAGACTTGGGCCCCAGGCTGGTCCCGCAATCCCGACGGATATGTGCGGACGGGCCAACTGGCTCTCTACCGGCCTTCAGCGGCCTACTCGGATTACCGGCTGGAGTTCTTTGGCCAGATCGAGAGCAAGAGCATGGATTGGGTGGTCCGCGCACGCGACCTGCAGAATTACTACGCCATGAAGTTCACGGTGGTGGAACCCGGGCTGCGCCCCATCATCGCCATGGTGCATTATCCGGTGGTCGGCGGGAAGAAGGGGCACAAGGTGGAAGTGCCGCTCTCCGTCATGGTGCACAACGACACGCCATTCCATGTGGCGGTGGAGGTGAAGGGCAACCGCGTGATCACTTCCATCGAAGGTCAGGAAGTGGATCGGTGGACGGACGACACGCTGGCAAGCGGGGGCGTGGGATTCTTCAGCGAGCCAGGCGAACGAGCGCGGCTCTACTGGATGAAGCTGGTGGCGAATGACGACTTGCTGGGGAGAATCTGCGCCTACCTTTCCGGCGGTTCGGAAGTAGGGTCCGACACAACCGCGCAATGGCGGCGGATGGAGTCTCCGGCGGGTATGCCGCAGCCCCGCCCGGGAGGCGCTCCGCCGAGGCGTCCCGAAGACGCGGTGCTGGCATCGGCCGAAACCAGTCCACAGGATTTCAGGAACCAGAGGATTCAATTATGGGGTTATCCGCGAGAACACAACCGGGCAATTTGTCGTCGCTACCTTCCGGCGTGACCCCGATCAACAGCCTCAGGCGTCAGAGGCACGCGGATCGCACGCTCTCGGAGGCCAGATCGCTGCACCTGAAAGGCAAGCTGGATGGCGCCGCGGGCCTGTTGAGCCGCGCGATTGAATCGGGCGAGCGCGATCCCGCGCTGTACTCGGCGCTGGGCCAAATTCACTGCCAAATGCGCGATTATGAATCGGCCGCCGCCGTCTACGAGCGACTGGTGGAATTGGAGCCGTTCGATCGCCTCGCGCATTTTAACCTGGGGGTCTGCCGGGGCAATCTGAAACGCTGGACAGCCGCCGCGGAGTCTTTCCGGAAGGCGGCCGAAGCCGACCCCAGCCGCAAGGACGCGTTACTGGGGTTGGGCCTGTGCCTGATCCACAGCGGGTGCCCGGCCGAGGCGATGAAACCGCTCGACCAGTATCTCACTCTCTACCCCAACGACGAGCAGGCGCTGTTCGGCAGGGGCGTGGCCTTGCAGCAGACCGGCCAACTCGCCGAAGCGGCGCAGTATTACCGCAAGGTCGTGGCTTGCAATCCGCGGTGCGAGGAGGCGCTCACCAACCTGGTGACTGTTTTCCTGGAACGGAAAGACCACCAGGCGGTGCGGCGCTATGCGGAGATGCTGGCCGAGTTGCAGCCGGAGTCGCCGGTGGCCTTGGAAGCGCTGGCGGCGCTGGCGTATGAGGACGGGGACCACGCGGCGGCGGCGCGCTACACCCGCAGTCTGACCAAACTGGTTCCGGAGCGTTTCGAGAACTGGTTCAACCTGGGGGTGGCCCATCACACGATGGGCGACTACAAGCAGGCTGCGCACGCGTACACCGAGGCCATCGCGCTGAAGCCCGATTCCCCGCAGGCCTATTTGAATCTCGGGGCGGTGCGGCAGGAATCGCACAATTTCGCAGCCGCGCGCACTTGTTACGAGAAGGCGCTTCACATCGACGCCGGCCAGCCCGGGGTTCTCTGGAACCTGGCGCTGGTGCTGGAGCAGCAGGGTGAGCGGGACCAGGCCGAGCAGCTTTATGCCAGGCTTCCCGAGGATGCGCCGGAGTGGTGCGACGGGCGCTTCCGGCTGGGCTATCTGCGGCTGCTGCGCGGCGATTTCGCCGCCAGCATCGAGGCGTTCGAGGCCTGTGTCGAAAAGCGTTCGGCTTGGCCCGAAGCGTATCTCAACACCGGTATCGCGCATGCGCGCTCAGGCAATTCGGACGCCGCGCGGCGGTGCTTCCAGGAGGCGCTCATGCTCCGTCCGGGTTCCGCGGACGCGATCCGCGGTCTGGCCGCGCTGGCGCTCGACTGCCAGGATTACACGGAGGCGTACGACCTCCACCTCCGGCTGATTCGACTGGGCGAGCACGGGCTGGAGCTCTATTACAACGCCGGCCTGCTCTGCCAGAAACTCGGCCGGACCGAGGAAGCCGCGATGTTCTACCAGCAGGCGCTGGGTGAGGACCCTCAGCACCTCGAAGCGCTCTTGAACCTCGGCCACGTCTTGATGGCGTTGGGCCAGGCGGAAGAGGCGCGCTCCTACTGGCGCAGGGCCATCCACGAGAAGCCGGAGTTGGCGGAAGCCTACTTCGAGTTGTAATGCCGGCGGCGTCTGATGATATCCTGTTGAAGGCGACCAAACCCTATCTCTTTCAAGGAGCGACCGCGTGAGAGTCGGCGTATTCACCGCGCTGCTGGCGCAGTTGTCGCTGGACAACGTTCTCAAGAAGCTGACCAGCCTCCATATCGATACCGTGGAACTCGGCACCGGAAACTACCCCGGCGATCCGCACTGCAAGCTCTCGATGCTCGACAACCGGGCGGATCTCGGTGAATTCAAACAGAAGCTGAACGATCAGGGCTTCACCATCAGCGCGCTGAGCTGCCACGGGAATCCGCTGCATCCCGACAAAGCGCGCGCCCGACACGACCAGGAAGTAAGCCGCAAGACCGTCCGGCTGGCGGAGAAGCTGGGCGTGCCGGTGGTGGTGGACTTCAGCGGCTGCCCGGGCGATTGCGCCAGGTCGAAATGGCCCAATTGGGTGACCTGCCCGTGGCCGCCCGATTATCTCGAGATCCTCAAGTGGCAATGGGACAAGGTGGTGGCGCCATATTGGGTCAGGCAGGCGCAGTTCGCCTCCAATCACGGGGTAAAGATCGCCCTCGAGATGCATCCGGGGTTCGTGGTCTACAGCCCCGAAACCATGCTGAAGCTGCGTTCCATCGCGGGACCGACGATCGGCTGCAACTACGACCCGAGCCACATGTTCTGGCAAGGGATCGACCCGATCGCCGCCATCCGCTTGCTGGGCGACTCGATCTTCCACGTGCACGCCAAGGATACCCAGATCTACGAGCGCAACCTGCCGCTCACGGGCGTGCTGGACACCAAGAGCTACACCGACGAGCGCCACCGCGCGTGGATCTTCCGCACGTGCGGATACGGGCACGACGCCGGGTGGTGGAAGGACTTCGTCTCGACGCTGCGCATGTTCGGCTACGATTACGCGCTCTCGATCGAGCACGAGGACAGCCTGATGTCGCCGGAAGAAGGCCTCACCAAGGCGGCGGCGTTTCTGAACGGAATCGTCATGAAAGAGCAGCCTGGCGCGGCCTGGTGGGTGTAAGGTCCGGCGCGCGGCCCGGCGCCGCGGCGCCGAGAGCTTATAATAGAGTTCTTAATCCGTAAGGAATCCACATTTTCAAGGAGCATTCATGGGCGTGAAACGTATCGGTATACTCACGGGCGGCGGCGACGTGCCGGGGCTGAACTCCGTGATCAAGACGGTGGTCTATCGTGGCAGCGAGATGGGCTGCGAGGTGATCGGCATTCGCCGCGGCTGGGAGGGCCTCACGCATGTCAACTTACAGGATCCGGCCAGCCGCACCCGGTATATTCTGCCGCTGAACCGCGAGAACACGCGCACCATCGACCGCACCGGCGGAACCTGGCTGCACAGCTCGCGCACCAGCCCCTCCAGGATGAAGAAACTCCCGCCGGTTCTGGAGGGCCAGGAGTTCCCCACCGCCGAATCCACCAAGAAGGGCGTCACCACCAAAACGTTCGACGTGACCAGTGCGGTCAAGAAGAACATTGAGACGCTGGACCTGGATTACGTAGTCGCCATCGGCGGCGACGATACGCTGAGCTACGCGGCGGAGCTGGACCGGCAGGGCGTGAACGTCATCGCGGTGCCCAAGACCATGGACAACGACGTGCGCAATACCGAGTACTGCATCGGCTTTTCGACCGCCGTCACGCGCGCCATGAACGCCATCGACCGGCAGCGGACCACGGTCGGCTCGCACGAGCGCATCGGCGTCTTTCGCGTGTTCGGACGCGACGCCGGCTACACCGCGCTCTACACCGCCTTCGTCACCTCCCTGCGTTGCTGCATTCCGGAGTATCAGGTCAACCTGAAGCGCCTCATCGAGCTGCTGATGACCGACAAGAAGAACAATTCGAGCAACTACTCGCTGGTGATCCTCTCGGAGGGCGCCGAATGGGAGGGCTACACGGTAAAGGAGTACGGCGATCCGGACGCGTTTGGGCATCGCAAGAAGATGAGCGTGGCGGAAGACCTGAGCAGCGAAATCAAAGCGGCCACGGGCGAAGAGACCCTCGTCAGCGACCTGACCTACGATCTGCGCTCGGGCAGCCCGGACTTCATCGACCGCCTGGTGGCCACCACCTTCGCGGGTATGGCCGTGGACGCCATCGAGGAGGGCAAGCACGGCTTGATGACGGCCATCGAAGGCGGTTGCTTCGCCATGGCGCCGATTCCCGATCCGAAACTCGGCCCGCGCCGGGTGGACGTGGCCACCATGTACAACACCGAGCGCTACCGGCCGACGTACGACGGCAAGCTCGGTCTGCCGATCTTCCTGATCCGGGCATAAAGCTTTGAACTGGAAGCGGCTGTTTTCCGGAGGCCCGCGACGCGACCCGCGGCTCACCCCCGAGTTGCGCGCGCGGATTCAGTCCAGCTTCGACCAGGCGGCGGGCGACGAAGAACGCTTCCCTTCCACCATCGATCCGCGCATCTACCACGTGAAGCTCATCCGGAATCACCTGGGCGATGTGGGCGGCAAGCGCGTGCTCGACGCGGGCTGCGGCAAGGGCCGATTCGCGCGCGTGTTGAAGGAGCAGGAGCCCGCGTGCGAGATCTGGGGTCTGGATATTTCCGAGGAGATGCTGCGCTTCGTGCCCGAGGGCATACACACGCGCGCCGGCTCCATCACCGAACTACCGTTCGAGGACGGATTTTTCGATGCGGCATACGCCACCGAGTCGCTGGAGCACGCCGTGGAAATCGAGCGGGCGGTGAGCGAGCTTTGCCGCGTGGTGAAGCCCGGCGGGCGCATCGCCATCATCGACAAGAACGCGGAGCAATGGGGAAAGCTACAGACACCGGAATGGGAGCAATGGTTCACGCGCAAGGGGCTGGAGCGGCTGCTGCGGCGCCATTGCCGGCAGGTATCGAGCCGCTACATCTCGTATTGGGAGGACGTGGAACCGGACGGGCTTTTCCTGGCGTGGCTGGCGGTGAAGTGAGAGGGGGATAAGTCCGCCGGGGAGGGTGTAAGATTTTCTGTGTAAACGTTCTCCGCAATAATTGAAGAGGAGAACGTATGGAGAAGGTCAAGCCCGAGCTCATTGACGAGTTGCTGAAGGGATACGAGAAACCAGAAGACATCATAGG
>JBAWDI010001009.1:0-7578 GCA_049590695.1 Bryobacteraceae bacterium | reverse complement strand
TCCCTGATCGGCCATGGGCAAGCTAAAGCATGCCCCACCGTGGTGGGGCATGCTTTAGCTTGCCCGTTCTTTCACTTTGGGCCCCTCACTTCGGCTCGATGGCAATCACCCACAGGTCCGTCGTGCCGAGGTTCTGACCGACATGCGTTGCGCCGAGACGCCAGGTGATCTCACCCGTCTGCAAGGTCGATGGCTCCACGCGGCCGTCGGGCATCAGGTGCCTCAATTGGGCGCCCGACAGGCAGACCACCACCCGGTTCTTGTGAGTGTGCTGCGGCTCCCTGGCTCCGGCCGGGATGCGGATGTCGTAAACCCGCGTGTATGGGTTCTCGAACAGCAGTTTGTAATTGGGAGCAAGGCCCGTGGTTCCCCAGGTCTCCGACCCGCCGGATCCCAGAAAATCCACTCTCGCAAAGTGGATCTCGGCGGCGCCTGTGTTCTTGATAACCCCGGCCTGCGCCGGCCGGAACACGGCGTCTCCCGGCTTGACAGTGACCTTCTGCGGCTTGCCCCCCTGCGGGGTGATCTCGAGCGATCCCCCCTGGAAATAGACCGTCACGCTCGGGTCTTTGATGTTCACGGTATCGCCCGGCCGCAGCGTGCAGTCGAAGGCGGCGACCTTTTCGTTCCGCACCTTTTCCGTCTGAACGGCGGCGCCGGCGATGCTCAGAAAGCAGGCTAAGATTACCGCGCTAATTCTCATAAGTTTCCTCCTTCAGCAGCGCCATCGCCTCCGCTTCGATATGGTCGGCGGAGATGCCGTGCTTGCGCATCAAATCGGCCCAATCGCCGGATTCCGCGAAGGCGTCCTGGATGCCGATCATCCGCATCAGCGTCGGTGCGCGCTGGGCCAGCGTTTCGGCCACCGCGCTTCCGAGGCCGCCGCAGACAGTATGCTCTTCCACGGTGAGGACCTTCCGGGTTTTGCGCGCGGAGGCGGTCAGGGCTTCGGCGTCGATTGGTTTGATGGTAGATACCTCGAGCAGATCGACCGATACGCCGCGAGCCGCCAGCTTCGCGGCGGCCTCAATGGCCATGAACGTAGGGACGCCGCACACGGCGATGGTCAGATGGTTGCCATCCCGCAGCTTGCGAATCTCCCCGAGTTGCAAGGGTTCGGCGCCGGCGAACAGCACCGGGCTAGGGTTTCGGCACAGGCGGATGTAAGTGGGACCGTCGCGCCGCAGCGCCAATTCCAGCGCCTGGCGCATCTCGACCGCATCCCCGGGCACGATAACCACCATGTTGGGCATGGCTCGCATCACGGCCAGGTCGAGAATCGACTGGTGACTGGCGCCATCGTAAGAATCCGAGAGGCCCGCGTAGTTGCCGGCCAGAATCACCGGGAGATTGTTATAGCAAATGATATTGCGTATCTGGTCGGTAGCTTTCAGATCGAGGAAGATCGCGAATGTGCTCGCGACGGGCCGCAGGCCGCAAGTTGCCATCCCGGCCGCCACGTCGGTCATGTTGGCTTCCGCCACGCCCATGTTAAAGAACCGGTCCGGATATGCTCTTCCGAAGGCTGCGGTGCGGGTGCTGGTCGCCACATCCGCATCCAAGACCACCATCTCGGGGTGATCCATTGCCAGGGTGAGGAGCGCTTCCCCGAAGGCGTCGCGCAGCGCCACGGATGTCGCCGTCATAGCGCCAACCCCAGTCTCCCGAGGGTATCGAGAAGCTCGGTTCGAGCCTTCGCGTAACTCTGGTCGTCGATTACCGCCCCGTGCCAGTGGGCGTTGTCCTCCATGAATGAGACGCCCCGGCCTTTGTGAGTCCTATAGATCACCGCCGCCGGGAATTGAGTCTGGCACTTAGCCCAATCGAGTGACGCGAGAACCTCGGCGGCGTTGTGGCCATCATACACAACGGGTGCGACATTCCAGTTGAAGGCGCGAAGCTTCTCGGGCAGAGGGTCCATGGGCATGATGATGTCGCTGGGGCCGTCGAGCTGAACCTTGTTGTAATCGATGAGTGCGACCAGGCGCGGCGGCTTGAATTTTGCGGCGGCCATGATGGCCTCCCAGGTCTGGCCTTCGTTGAGGTCGCCGTCGCCTATGAGGACGTAAGTCCAGTAGCTCCTGCCGAGCAACCGCGCGGCCAGAGCCATTCCCAGAGCTACGGAAGTGCCGTGTCCCAGCGAGCCGGTGGACATCTCCACGCCGGGAGTAGAGCGCATCGAAGGATGGCCCTGTAACCTGCTGTCGAGCTGCCGGAAGGTGGCCAGCTCGTCGGTGGGGAAGTAACCGCGGTTGGCCAGCACGGTGTACAACATGCACGAGGCATGTCCCTTGCTGACCACCAGGCGATCTCGATCCGGCCATTTCAGATCGCCGGGCCGGATGTTCATGGCGTCAAAGTAGAGCGCCACCAGCAGCTCGGCGGCCGAAGCCGCTCCACCCCAGTGGCCGGTGCCGCGGTCGTGCAGCACGTCCAGCACCTTGACGCGGAATTCCTGGGCCAGGTACTGGACCATCGCGGATTTCTTGTCGCGCCTTTTCTCCCGGACCACGGTTTCGCAATCCAGTCGTGGGCGGGCAGCGTTCGTTCCCATGCGTCCTCGCCGTCAATTGTAAGCCGAAGCTCCAGTCTAATGCACAATAGGACTTGGAGGTTTCAATGCGTCTGTTTTCTCGAAGCCGGCTCCTGCCGCCGCTCGTCCTGCTGATCGGCGCGAATGCGTGGGGCGCCGCGACGGTGTTCAACGTTCTGGATTACGGCGCCCACAACGATGGTACGGCGCCCGCCACGGAAGCGATTCGCTCCGCGATTCAGGCGGCCAAAGCCGCGGGTGGTGGAACCGTGTACTTCCCAGCCGGGAATTATGTCACCAGGCCGATCGAGCTGGTGAGCAACCTGGTGCTCCACATCGACGCGGGGGCCACGCTGCGGTTCCCGGCCGCCCGGCTTCCGTACACGTGGGGCAGAATGCAGGGTATCGAATGCCTCGCGGCCGTGCCGCTGATCGGCGGGCGAGACCTGGAAAACGTCACCATCACCGGCCGGGGTGTGATCACCACCAACAACGCCGAGTGGACCAAGCTCATGGGCGCCCCGGAGCCGAGAACCGCCACTTATGGCGGGTCCGCCTTTGGGCCTGAGTGGAATCGCCTCAGGGAATTGCTGGAACTGAAGACGCCGCAGCCCGACGAGGTGTACCGGAAGGTCGCGCCGTTCATCCGGCCGGCGTTTATCCGCACCATGGAAAGCAAGAACATTCTCATCGAGGGCATTCATATTGTGGGCGCGCCGAGCTGGACGATCCACATACTCTACTCGCAGGACGCCGTCATTCGCGATGTGAACGTGGAGACGGATCCTGGCGCGTTCACCGGCGCCATCTACATCGATTCCAGCCGCAACGTGCGGATTTCGAACTGCAATCTCGACGCCGGCGACGACGCCATCACTCTCAAAGCGGGGAAGGACGCCGACGGGCGGCGGGTCAACCGGCCGACCGAGAACGTGACCATCACCAATTGCGTGGTGCATCACGGGTCCAGCGGGGTAGCATTGGGCAGTGAGACATCGGGAAGCATTCGCAACGTGGTGGCGAGTAACATCATCTGCCAGGGAACGCGGATGGGCATAGACATCAAGAGTCAGCGCGGACGCGGTGGCGTGCTCGAAGACATCCTGTTTGATAATTGGACGATGGACGACATTGGCCGGGCCATCAACGTCTCACAGTACTATCAAATGCAGGGCGAAGTGCCTCCTCCTCCGGAATCTCTTTCGTCGCGGACACCGGTGTTTCGCAACATCGTCATGAGTAACATGGTCATCAACCGGTCCCAGAACGGGACTCTCGGCGCCAGGAGCCCGCGGCCGCAGCCGGCAACGATCAACATAGCGGGGCTGGAAGAGGCGCCGATTACAGGGCTGCGAATCAGCAACGTGGTGGCGTCGGGCATCGGTGGGGTGAAAGCGTACAACACCGTAGGGCTGGAATTGCATAACGTGCAGATGAATGCGGACGTGGGGCCGGCCTTCCAGGTGCGGGATTCGAGCGATCTGGAGTTGGAGGGCGTTTCCACACGGAAGCCGCTGCCGGAAATGCCGGTGGTACGGCTGGACCGCTGCCCGGGAGCCGTGGTGCGGGGGAGCAGGGCGGTTGCGGGTACGGGCGCGTTTCTTTCGGTCGCCCCGGGCGAGTTGAAGAGCGTCGCACTCGAAGGGAACGCACTCGGCAGCGCGCGCAAGGCGACGGAAGAGTCGGCGACTGACTTCTGGCAGGCGCCACCCCCGCCCGCGGCGAAGAAACAGTGAGTCAAGTCATGATCGGAGATTCCATGTGCCAATTCTCTCGAAGAGGGCTCCTGCCGGCGCTGTTACTCCTGATCGCCGCGAATGCGTGGGGTGCCGCGACGGTGTTCAACGTCCTGGATTACGGCGCCCACAACGATGGCTCGGCGCCGGCTACGGAAGCGATTCGCTCCGCGATTCAGGCGGCGAAAGCCGCGGGCGGGGGAACGGTGTACTTTCCCGCCGGCAATTATGTCACTGGCCCCATTGAACTGGTGAGCAACCTGGTGCTCCACATCGACCCGGGGGCGACGCTGCGGTTCCCGGCCACCAAACTGCCGTTCACGAAAGGCAGGGCGCAAGGCATCGAATGTCTTACGCCGGTGCCATTGATCGGCGGCACACACGTGGAGAACGTCACCATTACCGGCCGCGGCGCGATCGCGACCAACAACGCGGAGTGGACCAAGCTGATGGGCGGGCCGCAGCGGGAGGCCCCTTTTGGGCCGGTATGGGCGCACCTTCGGGAATTGCTGGAACTGAAGACGCCCCAGCCCGAGGAGGAGTATCTGAAGGCCGCCCCACTCCTCCGCCCCTCGTTCGTCCGCTTCATGGAAGCCAAAAACATCCTGATTGAGGGCATTCGGATTGTAGGTTCGCCATTCTGGACGGTCCACCTGCTGTACTCGACGAATGCCGTCGTTCGCGATGTCAGCATCGAGACCTATCCTGGATCGTTCACCGACGGGATCGTGATCGATTCCAGCAAGGACGTGCGGATTGCCAATTGCTATCTCGACAATGGCGACGACGCCATAGTCCTCAAATCGGGAAAGGATGCCGACGGGCTGCGAGTCAACCGGTCCACCGAAAACGTGACCGTGACTAATTGCATTGTGCACCACGGGTCGGCCGGGGTGGTGATGGGCAGTGAGATGTCGGGTAGCATCCGCAACGTGGTGGCGAGTAACATCGTCTGCCAGGGCACGTGGATGGGTATGAACATCAAGAGCGACCGCGGACGCGGCGGGGTGGTCGAAAACGTCAGACTGGACCACTGGACCATGGATGACGTGGGCCGGGCCATCAATGTCTCGCAATACTATGCCCTGGAAGCCAGGGTGAACTCTTCCGACACGCGCGTTTCGAAGCGGACGCCCGTGTTCCGCAACATCGTGGTCGACAACATGAGTATCAATCGCTGCCGCGCCACCGTGGGCTACGAAAAGGCGCCGCCGGTCATGATCAACATCGAGGGGCTGCCGGAGATGCCGATTTCCGGACTGCGAATCACCAACATCATCGCTTCCGGCAAGAGCGGATTGAAGGCCCACGATACCGTCGCCATGGAACTGCACAATGTGCAGGTGAACGCCGATAGCGGACCGGCCTTTCTGATACGGGATTCGAAGGAACTCGAGTTGGACGGCGTTTCCACGCGCGAGCCCCTGGCTGACGTTCCCGTGATCCGCCTGGACCGCTGCCCCGGCGCCATCCTGCGCGGGAGCAGGGCGTTTGCAGGCACGGGGACATTTCTCTCCGTGGCGCCGGGTGAGTTGAAAGATATCGTGCTCATAGGCAACACGTTCACCAGCGCGCGAACGGCCACGGCAGAGTCCGCGGCAGACCTCTGGTAAAGGATAATAATCTCATGCTCAAGTTTGCAGCGAATCTCTCGATGATGTTCAACGAGGTGCCGTTCCTCGACCGGTTTTCCGCGGCGGCGGCGGCCGGCTTCCGGGGAGTGGAATACCTGTTTCCATTCGAGTTCCCGGCGGAGGCCATCGCAGAGCGCCTTCGCAGCCACCACCTGGAGAACGTCCTCTTCAATCTCGCTCCCGGCAATTGGAGCGCGGGTGAGCGAGGCATCACTTGCATTCCCGGACGCGAATCCGAGTTCCGGCAGAGTGTCGAGACGGCCATCTCCTATGCCACCCGGCTGAAAACCAGCCGCGTACACGCCATGGCGGGAATCGTACCCGCGGGGGCGGATCCGGCTGCCGTTGAAGCTACCTATATCGGGAATTTGCGGTATGCCGCCGAAAAGCTCGCCGCGCACGGCATCACGCTGCTGATCGAGGCCATCAACACACGGGATATGCCCGGGTTCTATCTCAGTACGCAGGCCCAGTCATACGCCGTCTGTGCCGCGGTCAACGCCCCCAACCTCAGAATGCAGATGGATCTCTACCATATGCAGATCATGGAGGGGGATCTCACCATGAAACTGCGAAAGTACGCGCCGCTCTGCGGACACATACAAGTGGCCAGCGTGCCGGACCGGCATGAACCGGATGACGGCGAAGTCGATTATGCGTATCTCTTCGGCGTTTTGGAAGAGATGGGCTACGACGGATGGATCGGCTGCGAATACCGTCCGGCCGGGAAAACCGTCGACGGGCTGGGGTGGTTCCGCGCGGCTTTGCTTTGAGCTTTACTTCCCCGGCACGGGGAACTTCTTGGCCGCGTCGTCCAGCACCAGCACCCAATCGTTGTCCACTCCGCTGGAGGGAGGATCAAATTTGCGCGTGGCGGTCTTCGGGAAACGTCCGATCGCCTTTGCCACTCCTGTGCGGGGATCGTACCACCAGGCCCGTATGGCCTTGCCCGGCATGTTGTCCAGGCGAACCTCGATCGGGCGGCCCGAGGCGCTATAGACAAATGCGTAGCTGCCATCCGAGGCGCGCGTCGCCTGTTGGCGGTCCGTGGTAGCGTTAGCGTCGCTCACCAGCATGGACTGATCCGGGATGCGGACCAGCATCGGCCGGGATTCGATCAGCTTCCGCACGTACTGCATCTGAGACGAGCCGGGAAGCTTCATCGATTCCTGCCAGGGCAACCCCGCCATCCAGCGTGTCTGCTGCATTCCGGGCGTCCAGAATTCGTAGACTTCGCCGTTGCCGTAAGCGAACCCTGCCGCGCCCGCGAACACGCTTAAGTACCCGTAACGCCGGACATCCCAGGCGCCCAGTCTCTTGATTCCGGGCTCGGCCTGTCTCAGCCCATCGGTGATGTTCTCGTAACCCGACTCGGCGTCGATCACCGGCTTCGCGGGCTTCAACTGATAATCCGATGTGACTAACTCATAATTCTTGTTCTGAGAGGAGTGGCCGGATTGGATCGAGTTGAAATTCAGCCAGGGTTCGTTGTGGAACCACATGGACGAGCTCTGTCTTCCGGTGGGATGGTACGAGATCATTGTTGTTGGGCCGCCGCCGTCCGTCAAGCCGCGGGCCAGGGCACGGGTGATCGTCTCCATGCCCACCCCCGTGCGGTCCCCGCCCAGCATCCAGATTACGGGCTTATTCCGATAGCGCGCGGCGATGAGCTTGC
>JBAWDI010001008.1:0-3606 GCA_049590695.1 Bryobacteraceae bacterium | reverse complement strand
GTCGGCGTCGCTCTCCAGATAATGGATCGGGCTAGTAAACGCCAATGCTTCTTTGCCATTCGGAAGTCTCAGTTTAAACACGACACCAGTGGAGTCAAGATATTTTGCGACCAATACCGTTATCGGTTGAAGCAGCGGAACATCGCTAGGCCATAGCTGCTTAAGGGAGCCTCTTGATGAACCGATCCCGGCCATCTCTTCTAATGGCGTATCTGGCTGATACAATTTCGACCAACCCACTGCGTAAACAGTCTTGCCAACGAGAAGCGGAAGTTCCTTATTCATTCGTTCCGTGAGGGCGCTGGCGGCGGATGCGAGTTCGATGGACTCACCTATCATACTTGGATAGCCCGTACACATCGCCAAGGTGCCATCGTCAAATTGGACTACGATGTCGAAATACGGGTTCACGATGTCGTTTTCGCTCACGATCTCCCCGAGAGCATTGGGTCGCAGTTCTCGAAGTTTGAATTCATTCAACTGGACCGTCAGAGCCATGGCGGTCTTGTTCTTATAAGCAGATGACAAGAGATTGTAAGTACCAGTCGTGTGGGCATACCGACCGTCTTCCACCTGTCGGGCCAATGTCCAAAACAGCAGGACGCTTGCGTCAGGCTCCATGACGGGACCAGTAATGGTCACTTTCTGACCCGAGAACACCCGGCGAACCGTACCCAACGTTGCACCGGACTTTAGTTGTTGTCGCCAGTCACTCGTGCTCTGACTATGTGCGAGTCCCGGCAGGGACAGCAACGATAGGTTTATCGCAACGATGAGCTTCATTAGGAAGCCTCCACTTTGATGGCGTGCAACGTTCTTCAGCAACACGGGACTCCTATTCCGTCCTTTCTGGCAAGGGACATCAGGGACGGGCGGTTCAGCGGGCCGAAAAACGACTGGCCGCTCGGCTCATGGTGGGAGGTGCCGATATTGTTATACCACGTTTCGGGCCTGGCTTCGATTTATCGGCACATGGAGCGAGTTTCGACGACGACCATGGAAACGGCGGCGAAGAGGACGGCCGCGGCTGCTGCACGGGCGGCGACGGCGGAATCCGAATCTCAAACGGAAATCCCTGAAGTCCGACCCGGCACCGTTGACGCTGTGCGTTCGTGCAGGGTATTTTGGCGTTGGGTTCGCCGTTGTGGTTCGAGTCGCCGCTTGGCCCACCACGCAGAAAGGCGGCGATTCTTGCCGTCTGGCGTCTGGCGTGCCTCTGGTGCGTTCGGCGGCGGAAATGAGGTCTCTCCGGCCGCTCTCCAGGGTTTGGCACTGCCAGCAGCAATACTGAAAACCTTAAGGTGAGCCATGCTCAGGACGGGACTTTAATGATATCCCCGCGCCACAGGCCGCGACGAGCTTCAGGAGGCCAGTCTTTATGTCCGTGAGGTCGAACGTCGCCACTTCCCTTCCTCCCTGAAATCTGGCGTGCTCAAACATGAGTGTCCTTGCAGCGCGCAGGTCTCTGATAAGTTTCTGCGGATCCGGCGCGAAGACCGTCGTGTAGTCGCCCGACTCACCCCACCATTCACGAACTGGCGGACGCCCATCCAATCTGAGCCGAATATCGGATCGTCCCTGGCCGTTGGGTTCCACTATCGAATGGAAATCAATGCATACAAAAAGATCTTTCAAAGAGGAGCACCCGATCATGAGGCGCCCATCACCCTTCGTCGCCACCACCGCAATCCCGTACGTTTTGGTCCCGTCTAGTTCGTCGGTGCTAGAGAAAATGTCCCGACCCCGGCGAACGCTCTCCATGGATTTGTCAAACGCTTGTTGACCTTTGATAACATCGTCTGCTCCGCGACGGTCGAGAACCACGCCTGCGCAAACTAATAGCCCAAAAGCTACGGCGAGGGCCACCGACCCGATCACTGCCCATCTTGCGCTTCCACGCATCTCAGAAAAGCGCTTCATCTCAGTGCCCTGTGATGCTGTCCAGGATTTCCATCTTGGCTCTCTGGCCAACATCGATTATATACCCAACCGCCTCCACTGAACCCTTTTTTCTCATTTTCTCCAACACGAGCGACTCTGGCTGCCCAGGAAGGGGCACCACCCTGACAGCTCTGGGAGCAAAGCCTGGCTGTACTCGGATATGGCTAACTGAAGCCCAGTTCAACCAAACAGGGACTCGAAGATTTCAGCGTCGTGTCGCTTCAGTCGTTCTGCGAACTCGTTAACGTAAAACATGTCTGGCAAAAAGCGTTGCGCACGGACTCGAATAGCAAAATCCGGCGCGGTCACATTTAGATCGAAGAGAACCAAGCCGACGCCGAACAGCATACACAGGGATTCCAGCCTGGCCTGGTCTTCCGGCGTCAGGGTCTTCGGCATAACTATATAGGTTTTTGTTGAGAACAACCGGTAGGCGACTGCCTGGCCGAACGCGACCACTGGCGCCTGCCTATCAATCTTGATCTCGGCTGAGACGATCTCGACTGGAAATTTCACCAGGTCTCTAGCGAGCGGTTTATAAATCCCTACAACATCAGGGGTCCCCCACTTGGACTTAAGGCAAGCGCCGCCGAGGGGAGCCGCAAAAGTAACCTCGTCTAAGTCATTTTGCAGCCATTGGGCAAACGGTTCGTAAAAACCTGCTTCCTCTACCTTCGCACTGCCAATTGCGTTCGGGTCTGTATCGCCAACGCTGACCTCTTCGTTGCCTGACCTCTTTATGGGAGCGAAAACGCCACGGCTGGGTTTAGCGATCTCATTGGGGAAGAGCGCGTCCAGGTTCCAGACGGACGCTTCCACCGAGTTCTCTGGCGTCTGTGGGGCCTCTTGGCAGATTGCATCGACGAGTACGCTGTACCGGATTCCACCGGGATTCGCAGCGATAATGGATCGGGCACGATCTCTGATTATCTGCTGACCGCTGAGCTTCTTGAATTCCTGCATGGCGATTTCCGACTTCGTCCTCCCAGTTGGCATTATGCACGAGTTTGCGAGCCGCTGGGGACAGGCGTGCTTTCAAAACGGTGTCCAAACTCCGCAGGTTTGCTACTGGCGTCGGAACCAGTCTTCCGACGAACGCGGCATCGCCACCTCACCCGTTCTCTCAACCGCTCCCTGGGAAGCTGTGAAGGAAGCGCCCGCAAGCGGGCGAGGCGGGAGGTTTCGCCTGCGCGGCTGGATTTTTTCACCGCTTCTGACGGTCGCGGCTCGGTGCGAAGCCGATTCCGGGCTGCGGCCGTCAGGGAGCGAATGCGCAATCACCTATGACGCTCCATTTAGCAGGTTGGAAGCGATCGACTGGGCAATCAAGCGCCCGTGCAGACGGCCGTTCTCGATGAAGATTTCGTTGGTGTGCATTCCCGCCACAATCACGCCCGCCAGGTAGACGCCCGCGCGGCCGCTCTCCAGCGTTTCCGGATTGGTGCGCGGCCTGAGCGTGGCGGGTTCCAGCGCGATCCCCGTGGCATTGAGAAACGCCAGGTCGGGCCGGTAGCCAATCAGCGCGAAGACGAAATCGTTCTTCAGAGAAACTTCGCCTTCCGGCGTCGCCACGCGAATGGAATCCTGCCGGATTTCCACCACCCGCGATTGAAAGTACGCGCGAATCTCGCCGTTCTGAATGCGGTTCTCGATGTTGGGTTTGAT
>JBAWDI010001007.1:0-2668 GCA_049590695.1 Bryobacteraceae bacterium | reverse complement strand
GCGAAATTGAGATCCAGGTTGGGCTTGATGGGACTGCGGCTGCCCCCGCCGTGCGAGCGGATGCCGATATTCTCGGAGATCCCGTTCCAGGTGAAGGTCGCATGATAGTAGGTATCCAGCAGGTAGTTCTGCTGTAGCGTCGCCCAATCGTTGGGGTCCATGGTGAGGTTGATTACCTGCACGGTGCTGTCGTCGAGGAACGGGTTAGCCTGGACCTGCCCAAAGGCTGTGGCGCACGTTGCCGCTATGGCGCCGGCCAAAAGCGTAAAGCCGCGGCTTCCGAAGCGGGCGCGGACCCACTTTCCCATCGGCACACTCCAACACCTGGACATGTAGCTCCCCTTTCGCTGGTCAGCCCTTGAACTCTGTCATCGATAGCCTGCTTTTTTGATCGGTTGTGAGAATCTGGTAAAACGCGGCGTTGGCAAAAGCGCCCGCGGCGGTCAACTGGGCTGTCCGGCCTCCGAGCGCCATCGACGCTTGATTGATTCCGGCACTGTCGTTGTTCAGAATCGCAGTGGTGAGACCCTGCCGTGCGGCCTTCATATTGCTCCGGATCGCGGCCCGCGCCGTCACCGCCGCGGTGAACATCGTCGTAGCCTGCTGCTGCTGAGAGGGAGTCAGCCCCAGCAGCGTGTTGAGAGAATTGAGATACTTGGCGGTCTTGGTCTGGGTCTTCGGGACTTTGGAGATCGCCTTGGGGCGGCTGTACTTGAGCAGAACCTTATGCGATACGTGCTGCGCGGGTCGTTCAGAGCTACTCTGAGATACCTGTGCGGCTTGCGCGAATCCCTGCTGTGCCACTAAGGCCACGGCGGGAAGCATAAACATTTCCCTGCGATTCATGATGCGATTCCTTTCTCGTGTGAGATGCGGGCTGACCGGCGCAATCCATACACGCGCCCGGCCTGTTGAACAAGCGACTACGACGTGAGCGTGCCCCGCTCACACTTGAGCGAGGATGGGTACGCAGCCAACAATGCCGTTCCAAGTTCCCGGCACGACTTACTTATCGGCACGTTTGCCGCCGTTTGCAATTCAGAGTGATGAGGGGCAAATGTACCGTCGGTTGCCCCATCCGGCCTCTAGGAGGAACTCCTTAATGTGAACCTGAGGAGTCACTTATAGGAGCACATTTCCCGCACGGGTTCGGGCGCCAACCTGATGTTCGACGAGCCGCCGTCGATTGTCGGGACGAATCAGGTCCCCAGTTCCTTCAGCGTGCGCGGGAAAGTAATGACACCTTCCCGGCTCAACATGCCGAGGACATGTTTATCGCGAGTGATGCTGTTTGCGGCGCCCGCCGCTATTCCATCGCCGCCAAAACCTGGTCCAGCGGAATCGTCGCGAACGTCGTGGCGTAGTCGGATATCCCGTAGGGAATCACGAGCTGCCGGCCATGCACCAGACTGCCGCACGAGTAAACGACATTGGGCACATAGCCGTCGCGCTCGTTGATATTGGGTCTGATCAGTGGTTCGGGCAGCCGGCCGATAACCTTGGTCGGGTCGTCGCGGTCCAGCAGGAAGGCGCCGATGCAGTACTTTCGCATGGGTCCCACGCCGTGGCTGATTACGAGCCAGCCGGCCTCGGTTTCTATCGGCGAGCCGCAGTTGCCTAACTGGATGAATTCCCAAGGGAACCGGGGCTCCAGAATGAGCTGCATGGTGTCCCAGAAATGGAGATGATCGGAGAACATCACGTAGATATTCTCCGCGTCCTGCCGGCCCAGCATCGCATAGCGACCCTTGATTTTGCGGGGAAAGAGCGCCATGCCTTTGTTCTCGACGGCCGGGCCGTTCAACGTAATGAATTTGAAACGAAGAAAATCGGACGTCGCCAGAAATTGGGGCAGAATCATCTTTCCGTCGTACGCCGTGTAAGTCGCATAATAAGTCCGCGTGCCGTCTTCCTTTTGGAAAAGGACGAAGCGGGCGTCCTCGATCCCGTTGCTCTGGGAAGGAGTGACGGGGAACAGAACCCGCTCGGACAAATCCGACTCCGGCGCGAACTGCACTTCGTAATTGGATTGTGCCAGCATCAGGGTCTCCCGGGCTACAGTTTTGGTCGTTTCCCGTTCACTCTCCCGAAGCTGTTCTACGGTGCGACCGATGCTGGCGCGCAGTTCTTCGATGGTGAATGCGTCCGGCAAGCCATTGAGAACCTGCCCGTTAAACTCGCCCATGAGATGGAGTTCCTGCAGCTTCCTCTCGAACAGGGGTTTTTCAAACGTCGAGTTGGGCACTTGTGTGGGCTCGAGGCTGTAGCGGGAGGGCAAGTCCATGGCGACATTGCTCGCGGCGTCCAATATGCCGCTGCGAAAAGCGATCGACGAAACGTGCCCCTCGGCGGTGGCGCGCAAGCTCAGGATGAAACGCAACGACCCGGGCGGCAGGTTCGACTGATCCATGTGCGGCACCATCGAGGGATTGAACAAGGCAGCGGCTTCGAGCGAATACTCGTGAGTAAAATACCCGCCCAGCAACAATTTCCGTTCTTCGGACAGACTCTGGTGGCCGTTGAGTAGATAGGGGCTGACCTCGTCAAACCGCCGGCGGAGGAAATCGTCGATCTTCATTTGGCGGTCGCCGAATTCGGCCCGAACCCCTTCCAATAGGGTATGGACCTGGTTTTCGGGAAGAGCCATAACCCGGGTGGCGATCTTAAC